>CAIODK010000345.1 GCA_903856995.1 uncultured Burkholderiales bacterium | reverse complement strand
CAGGTGAGTGCACCGTGCAAGCAAACCGGTGGAAGAATCCACTTTGAATGCATCCGTTTTCAAACAGTTGTCGCACATACTCCAGCGCGTCCACCGTGTCTTGCACGGTCTGGGTTGGGAACCCGTACATCAGGTAGGCGTGTACCAAAATGCCCGCCTCAGAGAACCCCTTTGTGACCTGCGCCACCTGGGCCACCGAGACACCTTTTTTCATCAGGTTCAGCAAGCGATCAGAAGCCACCTCCAACCCACCCGACATAGCGATACAGCCGCTTTCGGCCAACAACTCAGCCAGTTCGGGGGTGAAGGTTTTCTCGAACCGAATATTGCCCCACCACGAGATGTGGATCTTGCGACGCAGCAGTTCTTCAGCCAAGGCCTTGAGGGCTTTGGGGGGTGCAGCTTCGTCTACAAAATGAAAACCTGTTTGACCTGTCTCCGCCACGATTTGTTCAATTCGGTCGACAAGCGTGGTCGCTGATGCGGTTTCGTAACGCGAGATGTAGTCGAGACTGACATCGCAAAAACTGCATTTCTTCCAATAACACCCATGCGCCACGGTCAGTTTGTTCCAACGTCCGTCACTCCACAAACGGTGCATGGGGTTGAGCATGTCGAGAAGCGACAGGTAGCGATCCAGCGGCAACCCGTCCCAGGTGGGCGTACCCACATCTTCAAACGGCACATCCGGTTCGGCCCAATTCATCAGCCGCACCTCGCCCGCCTCGTTACGCACAAAGGTACGCACCAAGCGTTGTACGCCGCGTTTGCCCTGCAAGTGTTCGAGCAAGGACAACAAAGGCCGCTCGCCCGAATCGAGGCTGATGAAATCCACGTAGTCAAACACACGCGGCTCCGTCAGCTCACGCAACTCCGTGTTGACAAAACCGCCACCCAGCCCAATGCGGATGTGAGGGTGATGCGCCTTGATGGTTTGCGCAATGCGAAAGGCGGCATACACCGCACCTGGGAATGGCACAGACAGCAGGACCAATTGGGGTTGGTGCTTGGCGATCACATCCAACGTCAAGGCGTGCAGGGTGTCATCGACCAAGGTGGGGGCCGCAGCCAAGGCTTGCGCCAACGGGTCAAACGTGGCTTGGCTGCCCGCCAGCTGCTCGGCATATCGCACAAACTCAAAGCGACTGTCCACAGCATCGCGCAGCACATCGGCCAAGTCATTCAAATACAAAGTTGCCAAATGACGGGCGCGGTCTTGTTGGCCCAGTGCCCCAAAGGCCCAAGCCAGCGGGTCACCGCTGCCGTCATCGTCATAGGCATCCAGCGATGCGAAACGTGGACCTTCTGGCAGGAAGCCACGCCCTGCAATGCGGTGGCTCAAGGTGGCGTCACGCCCCTGCAAAAATGCAATCGTGGGTGCAATGGTGGATTGGTAGCGGGCGAAAAAATCTAAAAAGTAGTTCACGCACCCACTGCGTTCGATCTCTGGTTTTGCCAACGCACATTCGCGCACGCGCGCTAATCCAGTGGGCGTGAACAAACTCAACACCAAGGTCAAGGCCAAGTCCTCTTGGACGGCATCGACACCTTGGGAACGCAAAAACCCCGTCAGATAGGCGGTCGACGGGTACGGGGTGTTGAGCTGCGTCATCGGAGGGATGAGGCTCAAAACACGAAAGGATGGGGCAGACGAGGTGGATGCAAACATGATCAGCGTCCATTATCGACGCCCCATGCTGCCCTCAGGGTCATTCCAAGAATGTGGCACAAGATCTGTAAAAATAAAAAAATGGATTGACCCATTCAAGGCCCTACGTTTGAGGCCGAAGCCATCAAGGCCAATCTTATTTTTAACCACAAGAAGGACATCATCATGAGCAGCATCACCCCTACTTGCGCCTGTTGCGGGCCCTTTCAACTGACAGGCCATCCGTCGCGTCGCGGCTTCTTAAGCACCGGCGTCGCCACCGTGGCTGGCGGCTTGATGGGCATGATGCCCTTCCAAGCCACCGCTGCGAGCGGTAACTATGAGTCCATGCTGGTGAACTGCATTGACCCTCGGTTCACCACTTTGAGCTGGCAATACATGGGCCTGCTGCACGGCATTGGTCGTGAGAAGCTCAGCGACAACTACAGCCAGTTCGTCATTGCGGGCGGCCCCATTGGCGCAGTTCATCCCAAGTTTTCGGCTTGGCACAAAGCCTACTGGGACAACCTAGATATCACGGTTTCTTTGCACCACATCAAACGCGTGGTAGGGATCACCCACCGCGATTGCGGCGCCGCCAAACTGGCATTTGGAGAAGACAAAGTGGCCAACAAGGAAATTGAGACCGAATCGCATGCCGAAGCCTTGAATGAGTTTCGTAGCCAAGTCATCAAACGCCATCCCAAGCTGAGCGTCATCACCGGCGTCATGGGCTTGGATGGTCGTGTTGATTTGATTGGCTAAACCATTAAAGCCTGAGCTCCTTGAGCCGATATAAAGGGTTCAAGGTTGCAATGGTTTATGACCGCTCTCGCTTCCAGTCCGAATTTTTAGGGCGCGTATGAACGTCAGTTCATCGCCGAGAGCGGTCCCCTTTTTTATTTACAAGCAACCTCAGCCATACGGTAATGCTTGATGTCATCCAAGTGCAACGGCGTTTTGATGAACTGTTTTGAAAATTCAGAAGTACTTCCCTGGATGAAATCATCCTTCACCTGATGCGTGATGAAGGGAATCTTGCCCGCACCGTCACGGTAAAAAATACGCGTCATCAGTTGAATGGTTTGCTCTTGGCAATTGATCTCGTAGGTCGATTGCTCAGACGCGTAGTTGTACAGCATAACTTTGACCACCGCCTTGGGCGTGTGATACGGCACCTTGGCGTCAATCGGTAAGGGCGTGAAGGTCCGCATCACCTTGACCTTGCCTTTATTCTCGATCGGTGCGAAGTAATACTCATTGAACGAACCATTGTTGTTCGTCAAATACTGCCAACCCGCCCAAGCAGCAGACTGGGAAAGGAGGGTAAAAAGTACAAGTAAATATTTAGACATAGGGTGGCAATATTTTATTTGCAAATGCTTTATAGCCTTTACACCTGAACTAGAGCATAAATCATGGAAAATCAGCGCCATGACTGACGCTACTACACCACGCCCCGCCCTGCCCGACCACTTGTCGATTGATCCACGCAGCCCGCATCATCTAACGGCTGTGTTTGAGCACGACATTGGCATTCGCTTCAACGACAAAGAGCGATTTGACGT
>CAIODK010000344.1 GCA_903856995.1 uncultured Burkholderiales bacterium | reverse complement strand
TTGACCCATTCCAAACCACTGCCTTGTGCCACGGCTTGCATGTCACCCACAGGCAAACTAAAGCTTTGGATCTGCGGCATGCCTTGACGGACAGGCGCTTGCGCCACTGGTGATTCTTGACGCACTTCCTCCCGGGCAGATGGTGCATGACGTGGAGCGCGCTCTGTTCGTTCTGTGCGCTCTGAACGTTCGCTACGTTCGCGAGGTTGACGGCCACCTTCTTGAGGGGCGCGGTCGAGTGCAACTTGTTCGCGATCTTGTTCTTGGCCCTGGTCTGCACCTTGGTGGGATGGCTCGTCAGTCGAGCCTTCTTCGTTAGGTGCACGGTCGGTACGATCGCCACGTTCGCGGCGGTCACGGCCGTAACGGTCACGTGAGCGGCGCTCACGACGCTCGCCACCGTTCTCATCGGTTTGAGGTGCTTGGCCGTCAGCCACAGGTGCGTTGTCGAGTGGCAATGCTTCTGGGTTGCCATCTTCGTCCAGACGGGGTGCGCGTTCACGACGGCCTTGACCTTCGTTACGTTCGCCGCGAGGTGCGCGCTCGCGACGGCCTTGGCCCTCGCCACGCTCACCGCGTTCTGTGCGCTCACCACGTGGTTCGCGTTGCTCACCACCGGTGTCGGTGTTGCCACCCTCTGTGCGCTCGCCACGCTCTTCACGTGCCATGCGTTCGTTGCGTGCTTTTGCGCGCGCCTCGGCTTGGGCTTCAGGTGTGGCGTTGTTGTCGATGGCTGCTTGGCCTTCGGCGTTGCGACCATTTTGGCCTTCACCACGACCACCGCGGTTGCGATCTTGACGTGGGCCACGACCGTCACGGCCACCCTCGCTACGACCACCTTCAGCACGAGGCTCTACGGCGCGTTCGCCACGCTCTGGGCGTTCACCGCGTGCAGGGCGCTCTGTGCGGGGGGCACGACCTTCGACGCCTTCTGGGCTGCGTTCGGTGCGGTCACCACCACGGGCGCCGCGACCACCGCGACCACCACGGCCATTGGCGCTTCGGCCATCACGGCGTTCGCCGCGATCGGCTGGGGTTTTGTCGCCCAAAGCAGGCTTGGCTTTGACTTCAGAATCGCTGCTAAATAAACCTGTGAACCAACCCCACAAGCCGGTTTTGGCTTCGGGTGCTTTGGCTAATGGCTTAGGGCCGCGTGGGTTGTGTGCAGGTGCAGCGGCTTTCACCGGTGCCGCAGGCTTAGGCAAATGTGCCGGTGCGGGCGCATCAGGCAACACACCTTTGATGAGAGGGGTTTGTTTGTTGGTCGGTTCTTGCGAGCGACGTGTCACGGCGGTCGGGTCTTCAAACTCCTCGGCCATTTTGTAGCTGGCTTCCACGCGGTCGAGGCGTGGATCGTCGTGTTTCAGACGTTCCAGCTTGTAGTTAGGTGTTTCCAGTGTCTTGTTAGGCACGAGCAACACGTTCAAACGTTGTTGGATTTCGATCTTGGCAATCTCGGTGCGCTTTTCGTTCAACAAGAACGACGCCACTTCCACCGGCACTTGGGCATACACGGCCGCTGTGTTGTCCTTCATGGACTCTTCTTGGATGATGCGCAAGATTTGCAGGGCCGAGCTCTCGGTGTCACGCACGTGGCCGGAGCCACCGCAACGTGGGCAAGGAATGGATGCACCTTCGCTCAGCGCAGGGCGCAAGCGTTGACGGCTCATTTCCATCAAACCGAATTTGCTAATCGTGCCGAACTGCACGCGGGCGCGGTCATGACGCAGCGCATCGCGCAAGCGGTTTTCCACGTCACGGCGGTTGCGGCTTTCGTCCATGTCAATGAAGTCGATGACGATCAGACCGCCCAAGTCGCGCAGGCGCATTTGGCGGGCCACTTCGTCAGCAGCCTCGAGGTTGGTGCGTGTCGCGGTTTCTTCAATGTCACCACCTTTAATGGCGCGGGCCGAGTTGACGTCCACTGACACCAACGCTTCGGTGTGGTCAATCACAATCGCGCCGCCGGAGGGCAGGTTGACGGTGCGGGCGTAGGCGGATTCGATTTGGTGTTCGATTTGGAAGCGGCTGAACAGCGGCGTTTCGTCGCTGTAGCGTTTCACACGGGCAGCATGCTCAGGCATGACGTGCGCCATGAACTGGTGCGCTTGTTCGTACAGGTCATCGGTGTCGATCAGAATGTCGCCGATGTCATTGTTGAAGTAGTCGCGGATGGCGCGGATGACCAAGCTGGATTCTTGATAAATCAAGAATGCGCCTTTGGTGCCGGTGGCCCCGTCAATGGCGGTCCATAACTTGAGCAAGTAGTTCAAGTCCCATTGCAGCTCTGGGGCGCTGCGGCCGATGCCAGCGGTGCGCGCGATGATGGACATCCCTTTTGGGTATTCCAATTGGTCCATCGCTTCTTTGAGTTCTGCGCGGTCGTCGCCCTCGATGCGACGGCTAACGCCACCACCACGTGGGTTGTTGGGCATGAGCACCACATAGCGACCGGCCAAGCTGATGAAGGTGGTCAGGGCTGCGCCCTTGTTGCCACGTTCTTCTTTTTCCACTTGGACCAACAGTTCTTGGCCTTCTTTGATGACGTCTTGGATGCGCGCTTGGCTTACCGATACGCCTTCAGCGAAGTACTGTTTGGAGATTTCTTTGAACGGCAAGAAACCGTGGCGGTCTTCGCCGTAGTCCACAAAGCAAGCTTCGAGCGATGGCTCGACGCGGGTGACTACTGCTTTGTAGATGTTTCCTTTGCGCTGTTCGCGGCCTTCGATTTCAATTTCATAGTCGAGCAGTTTTTGGCCGTCGACGATGGCCAGGCGGCGTTCTTCCGACTGGGTAGCATTAATAAGCATCCGTTTCATGATGCGGTTCCTTCACGTTTCAAATCATCACAGGCCCATGACGGGCCAACGATGCCTGAGGGGACGTCAAAAAACGAAGGGAATTGCCGCTGAGACCGTCGCCACTTCGCGCTTAGCGAAGGGGACGGTGGTTGGGCGCGTGGACAAGGGCGAGTCGTGTGCCGGGCGTGACGTGCGCAAATGAAATTGCAGGTGCATGTCGTGCGGGGCAGTTCCCGGGGGCTGTAACAAGACGGGCAACGCTACGCTTATGCACAGGCTTTAGCCAGTGCAAGCAGAGTTCCAACATCATCATTCCTACAACCATTTGGGTTTGCTTCTCGCTGAGATCCGTTGTCGAGGCTTTTCAAAAAGAGCCTCCACAACTTGGGGTATTCCGTTTCAGTGTTTTCTGAGCGTCGGCTCAACTTTTGGGGCGCGGGCCACTCAGTCTCTTGGGTACTGGGTCTGCATCGCGGGCACAAAAGGGGCATCGACCTTACCGCATTCGTCAGTCCATGATCTAATCTGTGTTAAATCAAGGACTTAGAGCAAAACGCTGGTGAATCACATTATAGGGGCTTTGGCCCCAACCCCTACCCCCTCAGTGAAAACACTGACTGTCGACGAAGACTCTGCCGGTCAGCGGCTGGACAACTTTCTCATGCGTCATCTCAAGGGTGTACCAAAAACGCATGTCTATCGCATTATTCGCTCAGGTGAAGTGCGGGTGAACAAGGGCCGAGCCTCAGCCGATCAGCGCGTGGAGGCTGGAGATTTGGTGCGCTTGCCGCCTGTTCGTATTTCTGCCCAAGTGCAGGCCAAGGCCGATGCGCCGGCCCCAGCCCGAGAATTTCCGGTGCTGATGGAGGACGAGGCCATGATGGCCATCAACAAACCCGCTGGCGTGGCCGTGCACGGGGGTAGCGGTGTGAGCTTTGGCGTGATTGAGCAATTGCGCCGCGCCCGTCCAGCGTCTACCAACCTCGAACTGGTGCACCGCCTCGACCGCGAAACCTCTGGCGTGTTGTTGGTGGCCAAGAAGCGCAGCGCGCTCAAGCACCTGCAAGACCAGTTCCGCGACCGCGAAACGGGCAAGACCTACATGGCTTTGGTGTTGGGCCTGTGGCCCTCCAATAAGAAGGTGATTGATTCTCCTTTGTTCAAGTACACCGTCGACACCGGCGTAGGCGAGGGTGAACGCCGCGTCAAAGTGGTGGGCAAGGACGACCCGAACGGGATGCGTTCCATCACACTCGTGCGCGTCGCACGCACGGTGGGCCCCTACACCTTGTTGGAAGTGACGATCAAAACCGGCCGCACCCATCAAATCCGTGTGCACTTGGCCAGCCAAGGACACCCGATTGCCGGGGATGAAAAATACGGTGACTTTGAGCACAACAAGCATTTGCAGAAGCTGGGCCTCAAGCGCATGTTCTTGCATGCGTGGCAGCTCAAGTTCCAACATCCGCAAAGCGGGCGTTTGGTCACCCTGCAAGCGCCGCTGCCACCCGAGTTGAAAAACTTTGTGGACACGGTTCAGCCCCCCATCATTCAGCCGCACTTGGATGTATGAGCGCGCGACCACGTCAATTTGATTTGATTGCCTTCGATTGGGACGGGACGCTGTTTGACTCGACCCAAATCATCACGCGTTGCATTCAAGCTGCGGTGGTGGACGTCGGCGGCGTTGAGCCCACGGATGAGGCCGCGTCTTACGTGATTGGCATGGCACTCATGCAGGCCTTGGCGCATGCCGCGCCAGATGTGCCGAAAGAAAAATATGACGTGTTGGGTGAGCGTTACCGCTTCCATTACATGAAGCATGTCAATGACATCGCCTTGTTTGATGGCGTGTTGCCGTTGTTGCGCGTTTTGCGTGAACGCCACCACTGGTTGGCTGTGGCCACGGGGAAAAGTCGGCGCGGCTTGGACGAAGCGTTGCACACGGTTGAGCTCAAGGGTCTGTTTGATGGCTCGCGCACGGCAGACGAGACTGCCGGCAAACCAAGTCCGCGGATGCTGCATGAGTTAATGCGCGAGTTTGGTGTCGAGCCCGAACGCACCTTGATGATTGGCGACACCACCCACGACTTGCAAATGGCAGTGAATGCGGGTTGCGCCTGTGTGGGCGTGAGCTACGGTGCGCACGACCACGGGCAGTTTGAACCTTTGAATCCACTTTTCATTGCGCACTCGGTGAAGGCGTTGCACGACTGGTTGTTGGTCTATGCCTGATTCCGCGCAGTCAGCCATTCCTTTGTGCAACAGCGGCGATTTGACGGATGGCGGTCGCGCTGTCCCGTTTGATGTGGTGTTCGCTGGTCAGACCTGTCGGGCTTTTGCGATTCGTTTTGAGGGTCAGCCACACGCCTACCTGAACCGATGCACCCATGTGGCGATGGAGTTGGATTACCAGCCTGATCAATTTTTTGATGCCAGCGGTCGTTGGCTGATGTGCGCCACGCATGGCGCGGAGTACGCGCCGGACACGGGCCAGTGTGCAGGGGGGCCCTGTCGCGGCGGCTTGGTCAAAGTAGCGTTGAGCGAAGCAGATGGCGTGGTCCACTGGCATACTGCGTACAACTTAAAACCTTTCGAATTTCTTGATTAATTTGTTAAAACCTATCGATATGTCTGAACCTCACGCAAATTCCGAAACCCCCAGCCACAAAACTGTGTGGGAGCGAGATACCTTGGAGCGATTGGCTTTCGCCACCTTGGCCGAGCAGCGCGCGAGCCGTCGTTGGCGCATCTTTTTCCGCATGGCATGGTTGGCTTTTGCAGTCGTATTGCTGTGGACGGGTTTGCACAAAGGTGGCGTGGGCGGTAGCAATCCCAGTCAGCCGCACACGGCGGTGGTATCCATCAAGGGTGAAATTTCCGATGGCGCTGATGCCAGTGCCGAGTGGGTGGTGACTGCCTTGCGTGCCGCGTTTGAGGACGAAGGCTCGCAAGCAGTGGTATTGCAAATCAATTCACCCGGCGGTAGCCCTGTGCAAGCGGGCATCATCAACGACGAGATTCGCCGCCTGAAAGCGAAGCACAAGAAGCCGGTCTATGCCGTGGTGGAAGAGTCGTGCGCATCGGCGGCTTATTACATTGCCGTGGCGGCGGACGAAATTTATGTCGACAAGGCCAGCATCGTGGGCAGCATTGGCGTGTTGATGGATGGTTTTGGTTTTACGGGGTTGATGGACAAGCTTGGCGTAGAGCGTCGGTTGATGACCGCCGGGACGAACAAAGGCTTCTTGGATCCGTACAGCCCCCAAACCAAATTTCAACGTGCACACGCGCAAACCTTGCTGGATCAAATTCACCAACAGTTCATTCAAGTGGTGCGTGAAGGTCGTGGCAAGCGTCTGAAAGAAACGCCGGAGTTGTTCAGCGGGCTGTTCTGGAGCGGTCAACAAGCCGTCGATTTGGGCCTAGCCGACGGTTTGGGTAACCTCGATTACGTAGCTCGCGAGATCGTGAAAGCCGAAGACATCATTGACTACACCCGTCACGACAACGTGGCTGAACGATTGGCTAAACGTTTCGGCGCTGCGATGGGCGAGGGTGCGGTTCGTGCGCTTCAAACCATGCCGGCTGTGCGCTGATAGCAGCAGCGGTTATTTGCCAATCAAAAACACGGTGGGCTCACCAGAGATTTGAGCCTTCCCTGCGCTGCGCCAAGCCTGCACAGTTTTGCAATGGATCTGCATGCAGGTCATCGTCAGGCCGCTGGCGCGTGCCAATCGGGTGTTGCCTTGCAGGCCATTCACCAGCGCTTCCCACAAAGCTTGGTTGCGATAGGGTGTTTCGATGAACATTTGGGTTTGACCCAGCTTGCTGGTCAAATTTTCCAGCTCGCGCAAGCGCTGCGTGCGTGCCGTTGCCTCTTGCGGCAGGTAGCCAACGAAGGCAAAGTTCTGGCCGTTCAAACCACTGGCAGCCAACGCCAAGAGCAGTGACACAGGGCCGACCAGTGGCACCACCTTGATGCCGAGCTCATGTGCGGCACGCACGACCGACGAGCCAGGGTCAGCCACCGCAGGCATGCCCGCTTCGCTGACCAAACCCACGTCGTGTCCGGCCAACGCTGCTTTGAGCAAGGGCTTGGCATCAAAGTCGCCGGTGTGATCACCTTTTTTATGTACTTCGCGTGGCAGCTCGGTGATGGTGTTCTCTTGAACCGTTTTGGCCAGCCGCACATGGGCATCCACACGTTTTAAAAAGGCGCGTGTACTTTTGGCGTTCTCTGTGATCCAGTGAGTCACACCTGCTGCCACGCGCAAGGTCTCTTGCGGCAACACATCGGTGATGGGGGCTTGGGTGTCGCAGCCAAAGTCGAGTGGGGTGGGCACAAGGTACAACGTGCCCTTGTGGGTTGTGTGCGTGGTGGTGTTCATCGTGACGTTGTTCCCAGCAGGGTGATGCCCGCAGCGCGGAGCAGACGGGCGGTTCGGATCATGGGTAGCCCAATCAGGGCGGTGGGGTCATCATTGTCGATGGCGTCGAGCAGGGCAATGCCAAGGCCTTCGCTCTTGGCACTGCCAGCGCAGTCGTAGGGCTCTTCGGCACGCAAATAGGCTTCGATCTCGGCGTCGCTCAGGTCACGAAAACGTACCTTGATTTGTGCGAGTTCGGTTTGCTCGAACTGGCTGGCTTGGCACACCACAGATACCGCGGTTTGGAAAATGACGGTTTGACCGCGCATGCGTTGTAACTGAAGAACGGCGCGCTCATGATTTCCGGGTTTACCGAGGGGCTCGCCATGCAGATCAGCCACTTGGTCGGAGCCAATCACCACTGCGTTGGGGTGTTGTACCGCAACCGCCTTGGCTTTGGCCAAAGCCAAGCGGCAGGCCAGTGCCTGCGGGGCTTCGTTGGCCAAGGGTGTTTCGTCGACATTGGGGCTGACGACATCGAAAGGGATGCGTAAACGCTCCAGCAGTTCGCGACGGTAACGGGAGGTTGAACCCAAAATTAGGGTGGGCTGAGAGGTAGTCATGGCTGGATTCTCTTACACTGCCCGCATGCAAAAACCAAACAACCTCCACAGCCTCGATGTCAAAGCCTTTGCCAAATCGCAAATGCACTTGGAGGGGGATACCCCTGTGGCTGAGTTTGAGCGCTTGACCGCAGACTGCGGCGGACAGGTCTCGGGCCACGTGTCATGGTCAGCGCAAGGCGCGATGGATCCCGACCAAACCGGCAAAGAGGCGATTTGGCTTCACCTTGAAGCCAAGGCTACCGTGCCCCTGACGTGTCAGCGTTGTTTGCACCCCGTGCCCGTGGCGTTGATGATTGAGCAAGATTTCCGTTTTGTGGCTGATGAAGCTACTGCCGTGGCCGAAGACGACGAGTCTGAGGAGGACCTATTGGTCTTGGAGGATAGCTTCGATTTAATGGCTTTGATCGAGGATGAGCTGTTGATGAGTTTGCCATTGGTGCCCATGCATCCAACATGTTTGAGTGAGCAAGTACCAACTTCACCTGAGGAGGAGGCGATTCTGTCGGAGGCCAAGCCCAACCCGTTTGCCGTGCTTGCATCACTCAAAACAGGTAAGGATTAAAAACCCAGGAGTTGGGCTATAATTGCAGGCTTCGTGTCACGCTGACTTAGGTTGGTTTGTGGCCCAATGATTAACCACATTTAAGTCCAGGAGCCGATCATGGCTGTCCAGCAAAACAAAAAATCTCCTTCCAAGCGCGGTATGCACAATTCACACACAGCGTTGACAGCTCCCGGCACAGCCGTTGAGCCAACGACAGGTGAAATTCACTTGCGTCATCACATCAGCCCCACCGGTTTTTACCGTGGTCGCAAAGTGTTGAAGTCCAAGTCTGAAGCTTAATTTATTCATTCTTCATTGGCCCGTGGCTCTCTAAGTGCCCCGGGCTTTTGTTTTTTTGACGAGATGAAATCCGCATGACCACGCTTGCTGTTGATTGCATGGGTGGCGACCATGGCCCGTGCGTCACGCTAGTGGCTTGCCGCCATTTCTTGGACACGCACGCAGACGCCAAGCTCTTGCTGGTCGGCCTGCCCGAAGCCTTGTCTTCTTTTTCGCATCCCCGTGCTCAGATCGTTGCAGCCTCCGAAGTGGTAGCAATGGACGATCCTCTTGAGGTTGCGCTGCGGCGCAAAAAAGACTCGTCCATGCGCGTGGCGATCCAGCAAGTCAAGAGTGGTGCTGCCCAAGCGGTGGTATCTGCTGGCAACACGGCGGCTTTGATGGCTATCGCACGTTATGTACTAAAAACTATTGACGGCATCGATCGTCCAGCCATCGCCGGTCGCATGCCTGACTTCAAAGGTGGGGGTACCACCATGCTCGATTTGGGTGCCAATGTGGATTGCACGCCTCAGCATTTGCTGCAATTTGCGGTCATGGGTTCAGCCTTAGTTTCGGTGCTCGATAACATCGAATGCCCCACTGTGGGGCTCCTCAATATTGGCGAAGAAGACATCAAAGGCAATGAAGTCATCAAAAAAACTGGCGAACTTCTGCGAATTGCTGCTAAATCAGGTGATTTGAACTTTCATGGCAACGTGGAAGGCAATGATATTTACCAAGGCACGGTCAACTTGATCGTGTGCGACGGTTTTGTTGGAAATGTGGCCTTGAAAGCTAGCGAAGGTTTGGCGCATAAGATCAGTGAAACACTGAAAAATTCGTTTAAACACAATATCTTTACGAAAATAACGGGTATTTTTGCTTATCCTGTCTTATCTGACTTCAAAGATAGGGTCGACCACCGCCGTTACAACGGCGCAGCGTTGTTGGGACTGAACGGGATCGTTTTTAAAAGCCACGGATCAGCAGACGATGTAGCCTTTGGTACTGCTTTGAACCGCGCGTATGATGCAGCTCACCATAACTTGCTCGAACGTGTGCGTTCTCGTATTGCCCATGCGGCTCCATTGTTAGCCCTAGGACACGTAGACGCCTCGGCCTGAGCCACCTGATTAATGACCCTTTTCTCCAGAATCGCTGGCACCGGAAGTTTCCTCCCACCCCGCCGGTTGACCAACGCTGACTTGGTCGCAGAACTTGCCACACAAGGTGTGGAAAGTTCAGACGAATGGATCGTTGAACGCACAGGCATCCGTGCTCGCCACTTCGCAGCGTCTGATTCATATTGCAGCGACTTGGCTTTTGAGGCTTGCAAACAGGCCTTGGCTGCCGCTGACTGCCGCCCTCAAGATATCGATCTCATCATCGTTGCCACGTCCACTCCAGACATGGTGTTCCCTTCGACTGCCTGCATCTTGCAGCACAAGCTCGCGCAGCTTGACCCAGAAGCGGCTGGTATTGCAGGGGCACCGGCGTTTGATGTGCAAGCAGTGTGTAGCGGATTTATTTACGCCTTGACTGTGGCTGACGCCATGATTCGTGTGGGCTCCGCCAAGCGTGCTTTGGTGGTGGGTTCAGAAATCTTCTCGCGTTTGCTCGACTTCCAAGACCGAACCACCTGTGTGTTGTTTGGTGATGGTGCAGGCGCTGTGGTGCTGGAGGCGTCGGAGACACCGGGCATCTTGGCCACCGATATCCATGCCGATGGCAAGCATGTGGGTATCTTGTGCGTGCCAGGCCATGTGCGAAATGGCAATATTCTGGGTGACCCTGTGCTCAAGATGGATGGTCAAGCCGTGTTCAAGTTGGCGGTTGGCTTGCTCGAAGGTGCTGCGCGCACCGTGCTCGAGAAGGCCGGTCTCACCGAAAAAGATATCGATTGGTTGGTCCCGCACCAAGCCAACATCCGCATTATCCAAAGCACCGCCAAGAAGCTGAAACTGTCTATGGATAAAGTGGTTTTGACAGTTCAAGACCACGGCAACACCTCAGCCGCATCTATTCCGTTGGCGCTGGACCATGCTGTGCGCATCGGCCAAGTCAAGAAGGGCGATACCCTCATGCTCGAAGGCGTGGGCGGCGGTTTCACCTGGGGCGCGGTGCTCGTCAAGTTGTAAGTCTGCGAAAGACTTGGTGTGACAAACTTATCCAATACGTTATGACTCAATTTGCTTTTGTATTTCCCGGTCAAGGTTCTCAATCCGTCGGCATGCTCGATGCATGGGGAGACCACCCTGTGGTCGCTCAGACCTTGGCTGAGGCCTCTGATGCGATGGGCGAAGACGTCGCCAAGCTCATCCATGAAGGCCCTAAAGAAGCCTTGGCACTGACCACCAACACCCAGCCGGTCATGTTGGTAGCCGCGGTGGCCGCTTATCGTGTGTGGTTGGCTGAAGGTGGCTTATTGCCTAGTGTGGTGGCGGGTCACTCGCTGGGTGAATACTCCGCCTTGGTGGCTTCTGGCGTGTTGACGCTGGCTCAGGCTGCGCCTTTGGTGCGTTTCCGTGCCCAAGCTATGCAAGAGGCCGTGCCGGTGGGCACCGGCGCAATGGCCGCTATTCTGGGTATGACTGCCGCGCAGGTGATCGCAGGATGCGCTGAAGTGCAAGCTACCTATGGTGCTGGTTCTGCTGAGGTGGTCGAAGCCGTTAACTTCAACGATCCGGGTCAAACCGTGATCGCGGGAAGCAAAGCTGCTGTGGAAAAAGCCTGTGAAGTGCTCAAGGCCAACGGTGCCAAGCGCGCTTTGTCGCTGCCGGTGTCAGCGCCGTTTCACTCAAGTTTGATGAAACCAGCGGCTGAGCGTTTGAAGGAAAAACTCGCTGCTACGCACTTTGTCGAAGCACAAATCCCTGTGGTGAATAACATTGATGTGTCTGTCGAGACAGACGCTGACCGTGTCCGTGATGCGCTCTACCGCCAAGCCTTTGGCCCCGTACGTTGGGTCGAGTGCGTTGCCGCAATCAAGGCTCGCGGCGTGACCACCTTAGTCGAATGCGGCCCAGGCAAGGTGTTGGCCGGTATGGTCAAGCGCATTGATGCAGATATGACAGGCCTGCCTTTGTTTGACCCGGCCAGCTTGGCTGAAGTTCAAATCGCATTGGCCTAATCGAAGAGAGAACAACATATGAGCGATAAAAAACAACACATAGCCTTGGTCACGGGCGCCTCGCGTGGCATTGGCGCAGCCATTGCCCAAGAGTTGGCACAGCAAGGCTATTTGGTGATTGGTACGGCGACGTCGGATGATGGCGCTACCAAAATTACCCAGGCCCTGTCTTCCTACGCCGGCTGTCGTGGTGCGAACCTGAATGTGAACGACGTTGCTGCGATTGATGCCTTGATGGAGCAAATCATCAAAGAACACGGCGCGTTGCATGTGTTGGTGAACAACGCGGGCATCACTCGCGACACCTTGGCGATGCGCATGAAGGATGACGATTGGGATGCCGTGCTCGACACCAACCTCAAAGCAGTGTTTCGCATGTCACGCGCTGTGATGCGCCCCATGATGAAGCAGCGTTATGGCCGCATCATCAGCATCACCAGTGTGGTCGGTGCGTCAGGCAACGCAGGCCAAGCCAACTACGCGGCAGCGAAAGCAGGTGTGGCGGGCATGACCCGTGCATTGGCCCGTGAATTGGGCAGCCGTGGCATCACGGTCAATTGCGTGGCACCTGGTTTTATTGAAACTGACATGACAGCGTCGTTGCCAGAAGAACAACAAAAAGCGTTGTTGGGGCAGATCCCGTTGGGACACCTCGGCAAACCAGCTGACATTGCCCACGCCGTGGCCTATTTGGCCGGCGCACACGCCAGCTATGTGACGGGCCAAGAGCTGCATGTCAACGGTGGAATGTTCATGGCTTAAGGCCTGAATCGCAAAAGAATCAAAACAGAATCAAAACGGTCGGGCCGTCCGGTTAAAATTACGGTCTTATTCACAACCCTTAGAGGGAATCCATGAGCGATATCGAAACACGTGTCAAAAAAATCATTGCCGAACAACTCGGCGTTGAAGAGTCTCAAGTTACTAACGAAAAGGCCTTCGTGGCTGATTTGGGTGCCGACTCCTTAGATACCGTGGAATTGGTGATGGCATTGGAAGATGAGTTTGGTATTGAAATCCCAGACGAAGATGCCGAGAAAATCAACACTGTGCAAAACGCGATCGATTACGCGTTGACCCACAAAAAAGCCTAACTACTAGGAACCACCGCATGAGCCGTCGTCGCGTCGTCGTGACCGGTCTAGGTTGTATCAGCCCCGTGGGTAACACGGTGGCTGACGCTTGGGCCAATCTTTTAGCTGGTAAGTCTGGCATTGCGAACATCACTCGTTTTGATGCCTCCGCTATCAATTGCCACTTTGCTGGTGAAGTGAAAGATCTAGACCTTGACCAATACATCTCGCCGAAAGACGCGAGAGCCATGGACAAGTTCATTCATTACGGCATAGCGGCTGCGATGCAAGCGGTACAAGACTCGGGCTTAGCCACTGGCGAAGCCTTGAGCGAAGAAGAAGCGACCCGTATCGGGGTCGTGATTGGCTCTGGTATTGGCGGTTTGCCGCTGATCGAAGATATGCACAGCGAGCTGTTGGCCAAAGGCCCACGTCGCATTTCGCCTTTCTTCGTGCCAGCGTCCATCATCAACATGATTTCTGGTCATGTGTCCATGCGTTTTGGCTTCAAAGGCCCGAATTTTGCAGTGGTCACAGCCTGTACAACGGGCTTGCACAGCATCGGCGAAGCCGGTCGTCACATTGAGTACGGCGATGCCGACGTGATGATTGCTGGCGGTTCTGAGTGCTGCATGTCCCCATTGGGCGTCGGTGGCTTTGCTTCCATGCGCGCACTGTCCACCCGCAATGACGACCCAGCTACCGCGTCGCGTCCTTGGGACCGCGATCGTGATGGGTTTGTTTTGGGTGAAGGCGCAGGTGTCTTGGTGCTCGAAGAGTACGAACACGCCAAAGCACGCGGTGCCAAAATTTATGCGGAGTTGGGTGGCTACGGTCTGAGTGCAGATGCGGGTCACATGACTGCGCCCAACATGGACGGCCCACGCCGCGCCATGATCAGTGCCTTGCGCAACGCGGGTGTCAATGCCGATCAGGTGGATTACTTGAACGCGCACGGCACATCGACCCCGTTAGGCGACATCAACGAAACCAATGCCATCAAAGCGGCGCTGGGTGATCATGCCAAGAAGACCGTGGTCAACTCCACCAAGTCCATGACGGGCCATTTGTTGGGCGGTGCAGGCGGTATTGAGAGCGTGTTCACTGTGTTGGCTATCCATCACCAAAAGAGCCCACCCACCATCAACATCTTCAACCAAGACCCAGCGTGTGACTTGGACTACTGCGCGAACATTGCGCGTGACATGAAGATTGATGTTGCGCTCAAAAACAACTTCGGTTTCGGTGGCACCAACGGCGCGTTAGTTTTCAAACGCATCTAAGGCGATCGCCATGCACAACGCCCCATCGGTTTCATATCCGGTGGGGCGTTGTGCTTTTCAGCGCCGTCTCTACGTCTGCTGTGTGCTGTGCACGTCAGCGGTGTTGTTCGTTTGGGCGTTAAATCAATCCATGCATTGGGTTTGGGTTGCGGCTGTCGTTGCAACGGGCTGTGGTTCGATCATGGGCGCTCGCGCGCTCCATCAATCTGGCACATTGACCTGGGATGGGCAAGTCTGGTGCTGGCACGACCAAGCTTGCGCTCAAGAGGACGCGCTGGGTGAGATTCAACCCATCTTGGATTTGCAAAAAACCTTGCTTTTGCGCTGGCAACCCGCATCTGACACACTCAATGGAAAACATGCTTGGTTGTGGCTAGGGGGCGAGCAGTCAAGCACCCGTTGGCAAGATTTACGTCGCGCTGTGTATCAGCGCGCAGATATTCATTGAAGGAAACACACATGGCGCGCCACTCGGTATTAAATCGTTCTTTCTTTACGGGCATGTTGTGCGCCTTACTCTGGGCGAGTGGCCTGAGCGTTGCACTGACGTCCTCGGCCATCGCGCAAGGCGTTCGTGGCTTGCCAGACTTCACCGAGTTGGTGGAGCAGGTGGGCCCTTCGGTGGTGAACATCCGTACGCTCGAAAAGGCCGTGCCCCGAGATGTGCAAGGCGGCGAGCCTGATGCGGAAATGCAAGAGTTCTTCCGTCGTTTCTTTGGCGTACCCATGCCTACACCGAACAACCCCAATGCGCCACGCCAGCAGCGTCCTAACCGAGCTCAGCCGCAACCAGATGAGGCGCAGCCCAAAGGTGTTGGCTCAGGCTTCATTTTGTCTCCAGATGGCTATGTGATGACCAACGCCCACGTGGTGGAAGGGGCAGACCAAGTGCTAGTCACCTTGCCTGACAAACGTGAATTCAAAGCGCGTATCGTAGGCTCAGACAAGCGCACCGACGTGGCGGTGGTGAAGATCGAAGCCACAGGTCTACCGGCCGTGAAGATTGGCGAGGTGAGTCGCCTCAAGGTCGGTGAGTGGGTCATGGCCATTGGCTCACCTTTTGGTTTAGATAACACCGTCACAGCAGGCATCGTGAGCGCAAAGCAACGCGACACAGGCGACTATTTGTCATTCATTCAGACCGATGTGGCCATCAATCCTGGCAACTCAGGGGGGCCACTCATCAACATGCGCGGCGAAGTGGTGGGCATTAACAGCCAAATTTACTCCCGCTCGGGGGGCTTCATGGGCATCTCATTCGCGATCCCGATTGACGAAGCAGTGCGCGTGAGCGAACAGCTGCGTGCAACTGGCAAAGTTCAGCGCGGTCGCTTGGGTGTACAGATTGATCAAGTGAGCAAAGAAGTCGCCGAATCACTGGGATTGTCGAAAGCCCAAGGGGCGTTGGTTCGCGGCGTCGAGCAAGGCTCACCGGCTGAAAAGGCGGGTCTCGAACCCGGTGACATCATCTTGAAGTTCGAAGGCAAGGCGATCGACAAGTCGAGTGACTTACCTCGGATGGTGGGCAACACCAAGCCGGGCACACGCAGTGCCATTCAGGTGTGGCGACGTGGGAGCTTGAAAGACATGCACATCACGGTGGGCGAATTTGAAGCGGAAAAACCGGTGAAGAAGGCAGCCGTTGAAAAGCCAGTCACGGATGCGGCCACCAAGGTGTTGGGCTTGACTGTCAGTGAACTCTCGGATGCGCAGAAGAAAGAGCTCAAACTGCGCGGCGGTGTGCGTGTGGATGCTGTGGCTGAACCCGCTGTGCGTGCAGGCATCCAAGAGGGTGACGTTATCTTGGCGCTCGCCAACACGGAAACACCCAACGTGCAGACGCTGGATGCATTGATTGCTAAGCTCGACCGCAGCAAGCCTGTGAACTTATTGATACGTCGAGGAGAGTGGGCGCAATACACCGTTATTCGGCCTGTGCGCTAAATCCCTTGGCTTGAATCGGGAATACAGTGCTTATCAAAATAATTTTGAGACTCTATAAATTGTTTTTGAGTGAGCGCAAACTAACTTAAAAAAAGTGTTCAAGCCCTTTTTGTATAGAATTGGGGGGCTGAATGCGTTTTTGCGATATATCGCAAGCCCAAAACTTCACAATACGGGATTGGTTGAATGACTCCACAGGTGATCCACAGATCGCCCACAAGTTATCCCAAAACCCCTTGGTCAAAATGTTGATAAGTTGTGGATAGATTCATGTTGCGAACCTGCAACGAGGCCTCGGTCGTGCTTAGATCGCTGTGCAATTCGGGGTTTTTGCCTACAATGAACTCCCAACCTTATGCAGTTGCCATTGCTTGTTGGTTCTGGGCGCGTCAGCTAATGACGCGCCCTTTTTTCATGCGCTAGTCCCTTTGAATTCAATCACTTAAGTGCCCCCGTTGATGAACAACATCAGAAACTTTTCAATCATTGCCCACATCGATCACGGCAAATCTACGCTTGCAGATCGTTTGATTCAGCGTTGCGGAGGACTTGAAGAGCGTGACATGCAAGCTCAAGTTCTCGACTCGATGGATATCGAAAAAGAACGTGGGATAACTATCAAAGCGCAGACGGCTGCGCTGCAATACAAAGCCCAAGATGGTCAGATCTACAACCTAAATTTGATCGACACACCGGGTCACGTTGACTTCTCATATGAAGTCTCGCGTTCACTCTCAGCGTGTGAAGGTGCGTTGCTCGTCGTCGATGCGAGTCAAGGTGTTGAAGCGCAAACCGTGGCCAACTGTTACACCGCACTCGACCTCGGTGTCGAAGTGATTCCTGTGCTCAACAAAATGGATTTGCCCAACGCGGATCCAGAAAACGCGAAAGCGGAAGTCGAAGACGTCATTGGCATTGATGCGACGGACGCGATCCCATGCTCTGCCAAAACGGGGATGGGCATCGATGAGATCTTAGAAGCCGTCGTCGCCAAAATCCCTCCGCCCAAAGGCAACCCTAATGCGCCATTGCGCGCCATGATTGTGGACAGCTGGTTTGACACCTATGTCGGTGTCGTGATGCTCGTGCGTGTGGTGGATGGTCGCCTTGGCAAGGGTGAGCGCTTCAAGATGATGGCTACCAACACTGTCTACAACGCTGATAACCTGGGCGTGTTCACCCCTGCCAATGAGGTGCGTCAATCGCTCGAAGCCGGCCAAGTGGGCTACATCATTGCGGGTATCAAAGAGTTGCAAGCGGCCAAGGTGGGTGACACTATCACTTTGGAAAAGAAGTTACCTAATAACTTGGGCCCTGCTGAGCAAGCTTTGCCTGGTTTTAAAGAAATTCAACCGCAAGTTTTCGCGGGCCTGTACCCCACCGAAGCTAACCAATACGACAGCCTGCGTGACGCGCTCGAAAAGCTCAAACTAAACGACGCCTCGTTGCAATACGAGCCCGAAGTATCCCAAGCCTTGGGCTTTGGTTTTCGATGCGGCTTCCTCGGCTTGTTGCATATGGAAATCGTGCAAGAGCGGTTGGAGCGCGAGTTTGACCAAGACCTGATCACCACAGCCCCTAGCGTGGTCTACCAAGTCGTCATGCCTGGCGATGAAGTGGTGATGGTGGAAAACCCATCCAAGATGCCCGATCAAGGCAAGCTGCACGAAATACGCGAACCCATCGTGACCGTGCACCTGTATATGCCGCAAGACTACGTCGGCCCCGTGATGACGTTGGCCAACCAAAAGCGCGGCGTGCAACTGAACATGGCGTACCACGGTCGTCAAGTGATGCTCACGTACGAAATGCCCTTGGGCGAAATCGTGCTCGACTTCTTTGACAAGCTCAAATCTGTCTCACGCGGTTACGCGTCCATGGACTATGAGTTCAAAGAATTCCGCGCTGCAGATGTGGTGAAGGTCGACATCTTGCTCAACGGCGAGAAGGTTGATGCCCTGTCCATCATCGTGCACCGCTCGCAGTCCCTGTACCGTGGTCGCGCTGTGGTGGCGAAGATGCGCGAAATCATTAGCCGTCAAATGTTTGACGTGGCCATTCAAGCTGCCATTGGCTCCAACATCATTGCGCGCGAGAGCATCAAGGCGTTGCGCAAGAACGTGCTGGCAAAATGCTACGGGGGCGACATCAGTCGTAAACGCAAGCTGCTTGAAAAACAAAAAGCAGGTAAGAAACGCATGAAGCAAATTGGTTCGGTGGAAGTTCCGCAAGAAGCCTTCTTGGCCATTTTGCAGGTGGAGGATTGATGGCTACATTGACCGCATTCGTACTGGCAGCCTTTGTAGGCTACGCTGGGTTTTGGTACGTGGGCATGATCGAAGGCAACTTTGCCTTGCTCATGTTCATGGCAACTGTGGTGACTGGTATTTACTGGTTGGCCGAGCAGTTCTATTTCTTGCCTCAGCGCAAAGCAGCAGCGGATCGCTTGCAGGCCAAGGCCGACATGCGCACGGCAGAGCTGAACAAGCAGGGCATCACCCAAACCGATGTGAACGTGACAGCCGCCAAAGAGCGTCTGTACATGCAACCTTGGTGGCTGGACTGGACCGCCGGTTTATTCCCTGTCATCGCCGTGGTGTTCGTGTTGCGCTCATTTCTGTTTGAGCCCTTCAAGATCCCATCGGGTTCGATGATTCCAACCCTCTGGGTCGGCGACTTAATTTTGGTGAACAAGTTCCACTATGGCGTGCGTTTGCCCGTCATCAACCTCAAACTGACCGAGGGTAACCCCGTGCAGCGCGGCGACGTGATGGTGTTCCGTTACCCACCCAAGCCAAGCCTTGACTACATCAAGCGTGTGGTCGGCGTTCCGGGTGACGACATTGCGTATTTGAATAAGCAACTCACCATCAATGGCCAAGCGGTCAGCAAAGACCCGCGCGCTGATTTCTTTGAGCAAGACAGCCTGCGCTACATCACGCAGTTCGAAGAGCAGATGCCCTTAGGCACCAAACCTTCCGAGATGACAGGCCTGCGCAAGCACAATGTGTTGAATGACAAAGACCGTCCTTCGTTCATCCCAGGTGCTGACGACTTTGCCTTCAAAGAAAATTGCCACTACACCGTCGAAGGCGTGACCTGCAAAGTACCTGCTGGCCATTACTTCATGATGGGTGACAACCGCGACAACTCTCTCGACTCGCGCTACTGGGGCTTTGTGCCAGAGAAAAACATCGTTGGCAAAGCCTTCTTTGTCTGGATGAACTTTGGCAACCTCGCGCGCATCGGCGCATTTCAATGACATCCAGCGTACGCACCGCCCGTCTGAGTCCGTCTCAACAACAAATTCATGAGACGCTTCAGGCGCGCTTGGAATACACGTTTCAAAACCCTGCGTTGCTCACACAAGCGTTGACGCACCGCAGCTTCAGCTCCGACCACAATGAACGCCTAGAGTTTTTGGGCGATTCGGTGCTCAACTTGGCGGTTGCCAGCTTGTTGTACCAACGTCTAAATACCCTGCCTGAGGGCGACCTCTCGCGCGTACGCGCAAACTTGGTCAAACAAGACACACTCCACCACTTGGCCGTAGAGATGGGCTTGTCTGGCATCTTGCGGTTGGGTGAGGGCGAGATGAATTCAGGTGGGCAAAAACGTCCATCCATCTTGGCCGATGCTTTGGAAGCCGTGTTGGGCGCTGTGTACCTCGACGCAGGCTACATCGCGGCGGATGCGCTGGTACAGCGCATCTTTGCCAAGGTGGAGGTTAACCCTGAGATGCAAGCGGTTGGCAAAGATGCTAAAACCGAGTTACAAGAATGGCTGCAAGCACGCAAGTTCAAGCTGCCCATCTACCGTGTGGTGGGTACTTTAGGTGCCGCGCACAAACAAACGTTCGATGTGGAATGTGAAGTTCCAGAACTAGCCCGCTGCGAGCGTGGCATTGGCGGCTCACGCCGCGCAGGAGAGCAAGCCGCCGCAGCAGCCATGCTCGAAATCATCAAAGAGCTCAAATGACGGCCACTCCTTCAAACAACCCGCAAAGCCAGCAAGACATTGATGCCATGTTGGCTGCCAGCAAAGGCAACCGTGTCGTCGCCAGCCAAGCTGCGGTCGCCCCCGCAGACCAGCGCTGCGGCCTGATCGCTATTGTTGGCAAACCCAACGTGGGCAAGTCCACCTTGCTCAACGCTTTGGTGGGTCAGAAAATCAGCATCACCTCACGCAAAGCTCAGACCACGCGCCACCGCATCACGGGCATGCACACGCAAGGCTCCGCGCAGTTTGTGTTTGTCGACACCCCCGGTTTTCAAACCATTCACGGCAACGCCCTGAACAAATCGCTCAACAAAACCGTGCAAGGTGCGGTGGGTGATGTGGACTTGGTGTTGTTGGTGGTCGAAGCGGGCAGCTTCACGCCAGCCGATGAGCGCGTGTTGTCGCTGCTGGCACAAGGCATCCCCACGCTGTTGGTGGCGAACAAACTCGATTCGATGAAAAACCGTGCCGACATCATGCTTTGGCTCCAAGCTATGCAAGAACGTCACCCCTTTGCTGAGATCGTTCCTATGTCGGCCAAGAACGACAAAGACGTGCAACGCCTCTTGGGCATTTGCGAAAAGTACTTGCCAGAGCAAGCGTGGATGTACGCGGCAGACGAGCTGACCGATCGAAGCGAAAAGTTCATGGCCGCTGAAATGGTGCGTGAAAAACTCTTTCGCTTGACCGGCGACGAATTGCCCTACACCTCGACCGTCATCATCGACAAATTCGAAGAAGAAAAGGGCAAGACCAAAGGCGTCAAACGGTTGGTGCGCATTGCCGCCACCATCGTGGTCGAGCGCGATGGCCACAAAGCCATGGTCATTGGCGACAAAGGCGAGCGCTTGAAGCGCATGGGCATGGAAGCCCGCACCGAGCTAGAAAAACTCTATGACGCCAAAGTGTTCCTAGAGCTGTGGGTCAAAGTGCGCTCGGGTTGGGCCGATGATGCAGCGCGGGTGCGTAGCTTTGGCTACGAGTAAGCCCAGCACATTCACGATATCGCGGGGCATTCCCCGCATCAATGACGAGCCTGCGTTCGTGGTGCACCGCTACGACTGGAGCGAGTCCAGTTTGATTTTGGAAACCTTCACCCGCCACTTTGGCCGGGTGGCTTTGGTGGCCAAAGGCGCCAAAAAACCCAGTTCCAACTTTCGCCCCGTGTTGCTGCCCTTGCAGCCGCTGTCCGTCAGCTATTCGGGCGATGCCGAGATACGCACGCTCAAAGGCGCAGAGTGGGTGGGCGGTCACATCATGCCCATGGGCGAGGCCTTGTTGTCGGGCTACTACATCAACGAGTTGTTGCTGCGCTTGCTGGCGCGTGACGACCCACACCCCAGTTTGTTTGACCTGTACCGCCAAGTGGTGCAGGTGCTGGCCTCGGGCCACGAAGGCACGATCGCGCCTGCGCTGCGCGCCTTTGAACTGCTGCTGTTACGTGACATTGGTTTCTTGCCAGAGCTCAACACCCAAACCCTCACGCTCGCGGCCTTGCAGCCTGATGCGCTGTATCTGTTGGTGGCCGAAGGCGGCTTGCGTGCGCACAACGCCCAAGACCGTGCAGGCCTCGCAGGCAGCGTTTGGCTGCAACTGCACGACAGCCTCACCACAGACACGCCCTTCACCGCCACACTGCGTTTGTGTGCGGAGCTACCCGCCGAGCAACGCAACGCCTTGCAGGGGCAGCTAAGGGCCTTGCTGCACTACCATTGCGGGGTTCAAACACTGCGCACTCGGCAGATGATGATCGACCTGCAATCTCTTTGATTTACGCAATGTCCAAACACACAAAAACCGCCTTGTCGGTCAACCTCAACAAAGTGGCCCTGGTGCGCAACACACGCCATTTGGGTATTCCCAGCGTCACCCGTGCCGCCACGCTGTGTCTTGAGGCAGGCGCAGCCGGCATCACCGTGCACCCACGCCCCGATGCCCGCCACATTCGCAGCGACGACGTGTTCGATCTGGCCGTTTTACTCAAAGCCTGGCCCGACCGCGAGTTCAACATCGAGGGCAACCCCTTCCATAACCTGATGGACTTTGTGCGCCAAGTGCGCCCCCATCAAGTGACGTTTGTGCCTGACGGCGAAGGCCAATTCACCAGCGACCACGGCTGGAGCTTCCCGCAAGACGCCGAGCGCTTGAAACCCCTGATCGCCGAAGCCAAAGCTTTGGGCGTGCGCGTGAGCCTGTTCATGGACCCCATTCCTGAAGCGATGGCAGCAGCCAAGGCCGTCGGCGCAGACCGTGTGGAGCTGTACACCGAGACGTATGCCTCGACCTATGGCACACCCAAACAAACCGAGGTGTTGGCCACCTTCAAAGCTACCGCCGAAGCAGCGCTGCGCGTAGGCTTAGGCATCAACGCCGGCCACGACTTGAACCGCGACAACTTGCACACTTTCTTGAGCATCGTGCCCGGTGTGCAAGAGGTCTCCATTGGCCACGCCCTGATTGCCGATGCGCTAGAGCTGGGCTACGGCGACACCATCCGCGCTTATCGCGCTTGCCTCCCAACATGATGTACGGCATTGGCACCGACATTTGCGACATTCGTCGCATCCGTGCGTCGTTAGAGAAGCACGGCGAACGCTTTGCGAAAAAAGTACTGAGCGACAACGAACTCAACACCTACCGAGTCCGCTGTGAGCGTTGGCCCGAACGCGGCGTGCGCTATGTGGCCACGCGGTTTTCGGCCAAAGAAGCTTTTAGCAAAGCCATTGGCTTAGGCATGCGCATGCCCATGACGTGGCGGTTGTGCGAAGTGACCAAGCTGCCCAGTGGCCAGCCTGTGATCGTGCTGCACGGAGTGCTCAAAGAATGGTTTGAAGCCAAAGGCCTCACAGCGCACGTCAGTGTGAGCGACGAGTCTGATTACGCGACGAGTTTTTGTGTTGTTGAAAAGAACAGCTAAGTTATGTCTCACCACGCCCCCCTCATTTTTGACATCGCCGGCACGCAACTCACAGCGGCTGATCGCAAGCGCTTGAAACACCCACTCGCGGGTGGCGTCATTTTGTTTGGCCGAAACTGGGTCAACCGCCAACAGATCACGCAACTGTGCGCTGACATCAAGGCTGCACGCCCAGACTTGCTGATTTGTGTGGACCACGAAGGCGGACGCGTACAGCGCTTTCGCAACGATGGTTTCACCCACATCCCGCCCATGCGCGCCTTGGGCGAATTGTGGATGAAGGACAAAAAAGATCAGCCCGGCAGCGGCGCGATGGCCGCCATGGACGCCGCCACTGCCTGTGGCTATGTGCTGGCCAGCGAGCTGCGCGCTTGCGGCGTGGACTTCAGCTTCACCCCCGTGCTTGACCTTGACCACGGCGAGAGCGGTGTCATTGGCGACCGCTCGTTCCACCGCGACCCGCGTGTGGCCACCACGCTGGCCAAGAGCGTCATGCATGGCTTGCTGCTGGCAGACATGGCCAACTGTGGCAAACACTTCCCAGGCCACGGTTTTGTGAAGGCCGATTCGCATGTGGCCATTCCCGTCGACAAGCGCAGCCTCAAGGCCATCATGGGCGACTGCGCCTTGCCTTACCAATGGCTCACCACCACTCTCACCAGCGTGATGCCTGCACACGTCATCTACCCCAAGGTCGATGCGTTGCCTGCCGGTTTTTCGCCACACTGGTTGCAAGACATCTTGCGCGGCCAATTGCATTTCAACGGCGCCATCTTCAGCGATGACTTGTCGATGGAAGGTGCCCGTTGCATCGAAGGTCGCTCTGTCAGCTTTGCCGAGGCGGGCGTGGCTGCGTTGAACGCAGGTTGCGATTTGATTTTGTTGTGTAATCAAAGCATTGGCGATGGCCACGGGCTGGATGACATGCTCGCTGGCTTGACAGAACGTCTTGTTAAAAGCCAATGGCATGCCAGTGACGCGAGCGAACAACGTCGTCGCGCACTGCTGCCAAAAACTGCGGCGCTAGCTTGGGATGCGCTGATGACCCACCCCGCCTATGTGCGGGCTTTGGACCTGCTGCCTTAAGCAACTGCACGTCTTTTACTCTTCACGAAAGCTCACATGGCAACCCCCAATTACAACTACGAAAAACGTCAACGCGAGCTGGCCAAGAAAAAGAAGAAAGAAGATAAATTGCGTGAACGCGAAACCCGTAAAGGTTCGCCCGATGGTGAGTTCGGTGAGAATCCAGAGCTAGACCCTGATCACGTGCAAAATCCGGATGGTGAGCCCCCCCTCGCCAATTCAAGTCAACCTTAAGCCTCTTCGTTTGGAGTCAGCCATGTTGTCTGCACGTCGTCACTTTGCCGTTTTAGCTTTGGCTTTGAGTTGTGGATTTGCCGCCGCGCAAAGCACCAAAACCATCAAGCTGATGGTGGGTTTCCCCCCCGGCGGTGGCACGGACGCGGTGGCCCGCATCTTGGCTGAAAAACTCAAAGACGAGTTGGGTACACCCGTGGTGGTGGAGAACAAACCTGGTGCAGGCGGCCAACTGGCAGCGCAAGCACTAAAGGTTGCACCTGCCGATGGCACTGTGTTGTTTCTCTCGCACGACCACACCATTTCCATCTTGCCTTTGGTGGTCAAGAACCCAGGCTACGACCCCGCCCGTGACTTTGCCCCTGTGGCTGGCTTTGCGACGTTTGTGAACGCCTATGCCGTGTCAGGTGGCACACCGGCCAAGTCGTTCACCGAATACGTGACGTGGGTCAAAGCGCAGGGCAGCAAGGGCGCGGTGGGTATTCCAGCGCCTGCATCGACGCCAGAGTTCTTGGTGAAGGTGGTGGGCGACAAGTTCAAGCTCGATTTGGTGTCTGCCCCTTATCGTGGTAGCGCCCCCATGATGGCCGATATGCTGGGCAACCAAATCGCCGCAGGCGTGGGCTCGGTGCCCGACTTCATGGAAAACCACAAAGCCGGAAAAGTGCGCGTGGTGGCGGTGCTGGGTTCAAAGCGTCAAGCCGCTTTGCCCGATGTGCCCACCTTTTCTGAACTGGGCTTGATCGGCCTAGATGACATGCCTTATTACGGCATCTTTGCCCCTGCGGCCACACCGCAAGCCACCATCAATCATTTTGGTTTGGCCTTGTCCAAAGTGCTGGCCATGCCCGATGTGAACGAACAGCTCACCAAAATGGGGCTGACCGTGGGCTACATGAACTCACACCAGCTCGAACAACGCGAACGTGCCTACACGCAAGTGTGGACCAAGCTCATCAAGAACAGCGGCTTTCAGCCTCAGTAAACATGGCAATACCTTGGCTCTCCGCACTCAAAGTCATCCCCTGGGGGGATGTGCTGTCCCACGCGCCCACGGTGCTCGAAAAAGCCCGCAGCTTGATGGACCGCAAGCGTGCTGACGCCGCTCCGCAGCCCATGGCCACACCCAACGCCCATGCGGACGACGTGCCCAGCCTCGGCGAGCTAAAAAACCGCTTGCTCGCAGCCCAACTGCAGATCGACGAACTGCAGCAACGGCAAACCCAACTCACCCAAACTGTGACTGAGCTGGCCGAACAAAACGCGGGTTTGGTGTCTGCGGTGAGCGGGCTACGCCAAACCTTCCGTCTGTTGCTGGCCGTCTTGGCGCTGGCCTTTGCCGGTTTGGGCGTTGCGGTCTACAGCCGCTTTTTCTAAGCCCGCTGTGCCGCCCTTGCTTCGCCCTTAACCTTGGTGACGCAAGGCAGGGAACAAGATGACGTCGCGGATGCTGGGGCTGTCGGTCAGCAGCATCATCAAGCGGTCAATACCAATGCCACAGCCGCCAGTAGGGGGCATACCGTATTCGAGGGCGCGTACGAAGTCGTGGTCGTAGAACATGGCTTCGTCGTCACCGCTGTCTTTGGCCGCCACTTGGGCGTGGAAGCGGGCGGCTTGGTCTTCAGCGTCGTTCAACTCGCTAAAGCCGTTGCCGAATTCGCGCCCTGTGATGTAGAGCTCAAAGCGTTCGGTCACCTCAGGGTTGGCGTCGCTGGCGCGGGCCAAAGGTGAGATCTCTACGGGGTGCTCGCAGATAAAGGTGGGCTGCCACAGCTTGTCTTCCACCGTCTCTTCAAAGTACATCACTTGCAAGCTGGCCAAGCTGCGTGTGCTGAGTTTGTCTTTGTCTTCTTTGAAACCTAGCTTCTTCAAAGCCTCGATCAGCCATGCCGTGTTGTCGACGTTGTCGCCCGCTTCGGTGTGCTTCAGAATAGCTTCGCGGATGGTCAAGCGCTCAAACGGTTGGCTCAGATCCACCGGCTTGCCGCCGTAGGTCAGCAGCAGGGTGT
>CAIODK010000343.1 GCA_903856995.1 uncultured Burkholderiales bacterium | reverse complement strand
CCGTCAACCCACCGCGTGCCCTGGCTGTCGAGCAAATAGCGGCCCACCAAATCGGAAGCCGTCATGTCCTCGTTGCAAGCCACCGTGATGAGCGGCTTGCCCAAGCGCCAAGCCATGTGCTCAACAAAGCGCGATTTACCGCAGCCCGTGGGCCCCTTGACCATGACTGGCAAACGCGCTGCATAAGCGGCTTCGTACAGAGCCAACTCATCGCCTTGCGAGTGATACAGGGGTTCGCTGGTCATAGGGGCTCCTGTTTTTGGACGTGCGGCTCGACTTACTTGTGTGCCGACAACTTGTCGCGCCAGCCTGGGAAGAGCTTGTCAGCGTCGCCGGGGAACGAAGCGAACGCACGGGCGAACTCTTTGTGTTCTTTGGCGAACTCGATCGGATCAGCACCCGACTTCCAGCACTCATACGACTGACGCAGAGAAATCGCGCCAGCAGCTGGGCTGTCAATGTGGCCATATGAGCCGCCACCGGAGGTGTTGATCACGTTACCGTGTCCCAAGTTCTTAAAGAAACCTGGCAAACGCAGCGCATTCATGCCGCCCGAGATGATGGGGGTGGTGGGCTTCATGCCGTACCACTTTTGGAAGTAGACAGGTCCTTGACACTCGTCGCGCTCGATCATGTAGGCGATGACTTTGTCGTCGTTCTCACCTTCCATCTTGCCGAAGCCCATGGTACCTACGTGGATACCGGAGGCTCCTTGCAAGCGGCTCATCTTGGCCAACACAAAAGCGGTGTAGCCGCGCTTGGCGCTGGGGCTGGTCACGGCGCCGTGGCCGGCGCGGTGGTAGTGCAGGTATTGGTTGGGGTATTGGCGGCGGGCCGTGGTGATCATGCCGGGGCCACCTACGTAGCCATCCACCAAGAAGGCCACTTTGTCGGCGTCAGGGCCGAAGGCTTCCAAGATGAAGTCAGCGCGAGCGCACATCTCATAGTGGTCATCAGCGGTGATGTTGGCCGAGAACAGTTTGGCTTGGCCGGTTTCGTCTTGTGCACGCTTCATCGCGTCGACGACCAAAGGAATGGTCTTCTTCATGGGCGAAAACACTTGGTTGCCCTGAGGTTCATCATTCTTGATGAAGTCGCCACCCAACCAGAATTGGTAAGCCGCTTGTGCAAACGGTTCGGGACGCAGACCCAACTTAGGCTTGATGATGGTGCCGGAGATGTAGCCACCGTCTTTGACCGGACGACCCAAGATGCGCCACATGTCAGAAATGTCTTTACTGGGGCCATCAAACAATTGAATGACGCGCTCAGGCACGTAGAAGTCGTGGATCTTGGCGTGCTCGATGTCGCCCATGCCTTGGTTGTTACCAATGACCAGCGTCAAGAAAGACACCATCATCATGCGGCCATCGGTCACGTTGCGATCGAACAGGTCGATCGGATACGCGATGCGCATGTCTTCGGTGGCTTCGTCGATGTAGTACACCAAGGCGTCGAGGCCTTTGGTGAAGTCGTCGGTAGTTGACACCTCAACGTTCGTACCTGTAGAAGACTCAGCGGCAAAGTGAGCTGCAGCTTCTAAGTAGCCATGACCCGATTTGGGCTTCATTTTGTAGGCCACCAAGATGTGGCGACCACCTTTGATGAGGTCCTCTTCCTTGAGGCTCAGGTCGGAATAACGTGCGCTTTGGTCCATTTTCAGTCTCCTAGTTAATTCGTTCGTTGTAGGGAATGTCCGAACTATATGGATCTATCAACATAAGGTAAATTCAAAATTAATATAAATCTAGTTAAGAAAATCCTTAATGAAAAATGCAACCTTCCGTCAACTTCGTGTGTTCAATGAAGTGGCCAAAAACTTGAGCTTTGCTCGCGCCGCTGAAAACCTGCACCTCACGCCCCCGGCCATCACCATGCAAGTCAAAGAGCTAGAGGGCCACATTGGCATGCCGCTGTTTGAACGAAATGGCAAAAAAATTAGCCTCACCACCACGGGTGAGTACATGCTGGTCTATACAAGGAAAATTTTGGCAACGGTCAAAGATGCCGAAGATGCAGCCGCACGGCTGCAGCGTGCAGAAACAGGTGTACTCACCATCGGCATGGTCAGCACTGCCAAATACTTCATGATGAAAATGTTGGCCGAATTCCGCAGCAAACACCCTGGCGTTGAGCTCAAACTGGCCATGGGCAACCGTGAGCAATTGGTGCAAATGCTGCAAAACAACGAAGTCGACATTGCCGTGATGGGCCGACCTCCCAAAGAACTACAAACTCGTGCTGAGCCTTTCGCGGCCCATCCCCATGTGTTTGTATCTACCCCTGGGCATCGCTTGGCGCAACGCGGCCACCTCAGCGTGGAGGACTTAAGGCCTTACGACTTCATCGTGCGCGAGCCCGGATCAGGCACCCGCGTAGCGATGGAAAAATTCTTCGCAGAGGCGCGTGTCGAGCCTCGACTGCAAATGCAACTGCATAGCAACGAAACCCTCAAACAAGCGGTGATGGCAGGCTTGGGGCTTGGCTTTGTCTCGCTGCACACCATTGGCCTGGAGTTGAACCATGGCTTGATTGCCTTGCTAGACGTGGATGGTGCACCAGTCGTGCGCGCTTGGAATGTCGTGCACACCCAATCCAAAATGCTGTCACCAGCAGCGGAATCGTTTCGCTACTTCATGCTTGAGCAAGGCGAAAAACAATTAGCCGATCAATTTGGGCAATTTCTGCCCTTTTGACCGACCAATTGCGAGCGTCATTGATTGAAAGGCTTACTTTTTGCCTTTGAGCTTGACAATGCCAATCATGTCCATGACCATTTTTTCGTAGAACGGCTCAGATGTTCCTTTTTGCATCTTGCGCATGAAATACTTTTCAAATGCCACCTTCGCCAAGTGCACCCACTTGCCCTCACCAAACCAACTCACATTGCGCGGCGGAATCTGAGGTAAGGCCACAAAAGCAGCCCCCGTGTCACCGAAATCGGCCAAACACACGGTGTTCCAAGTGGCCTTATGGGAAGGCTCGTGACCATCCAACATTTCACGAATGTTGTGCGCCGTGGCGGTGACCATGGACTCAATCATGTAGCCCGTTTTGGGCGTACCCAATGGCACAGGCGTTGGCTCCACCGGCGGGATCGCGACACACACCCCCACACTGAAGATGTTGGTGAATTTGGGATTGCGCTGGTGCTCATCAATCGTGATGAAGCCGCGCGGGTTGGTCAGGCCCTCGATGCCAAACACCGCATCAACGCCCTTGAAGGCGGGCAGCATCATCGAATGCTTGAACGGCAACACGTGCTCTTTTTTGGGCTGCCCGTTGTCGTCGTGCTCAGTGACGAATATTTGGCCATCTTCGATCTTGGTGGTCTTGGCATTACAAATCCACTTGATGTGACGCTCACGCATGGCCGACTCGAGCAAGCCCTTGGAATCCCCCACCCCACCCAAACCTAGGTGCCCGATGTAGGGCTCAGATGTGACATAAGTCATAGGCACCTTGTCGCGGATTTTGCGGCGACGCAAGTCGGTGTCCATGATCATGGCGTATTCATAGGCAGGACCAAAACACGATGCGCCTTGCACCGCGCCGACCACGATAGGGCCAGGATCGGCTGTGAATCTGTCCCAGTTGAGCTTGGCTTTTTCTGCATGCGACACATGACAAATGGACTGCGAATAGCCATCAGGGCCCATGCCTGGAATTTCGTCAAAAGCTAATTTAGGGCCTGTGGCAATGACCAAATAGTCGTAATCAACCACTGAGCCATCGAGCAATTCAACTTGGTTGCGCTCTGGGTGCACGCGCTTAGCGCCTTGAGTGATGGCTTCAATCCCTTTGCGCTTGAGCGTGGGTTCGATCTCCATCTCGATGTCTTTTCTCTTACGCCAATCCACCGCCACCCAAGGGTTGGAAGGCACAAAATGAAACCTAGGCGATTCACTGATGACCGTGACACGGTCCCCCGGTCTTGCCAAAGCCTTCATTTCGAAAGCCATAGGCATGCCGCCTATCCCTGCACCAACAATCACGATATGGGCCACTTCTGTCTCCTTTTGTAGTCATTTTTCTTGATCATGCAACATGAAAAATGATGCCAACTGATCTATATCAATCGAGCCACGGGGACTTTCCCTTGCTAAAGCTAGCATTTACAAAGGCGAGGACGCAAAAAAGCCCCCAAAGCCAAGGCTTGGGGGCTTGAAGCGAATAAGAATTCGTTAGATGCTGGCCAATGCTGCGTTGAACGTGGCACTGGGGCGCATGACAGCTTCGAGCTTCTTGGGGTCTGGCAGGTAGTAACCACCGATATCCACAGGCTTACCTTGCACGCTG
>CAIODK010000342.1 GCA_903856995.1 uncultured Burkholderiales bacterium | reverse complement strand
GCATCGAAAACGCTGCCATCAGGGTCTATTTTTGACCACCGCGTGGCCTTGAGTGCATCCAAAACCAATACATCACTAGGCACGGGTATTTCCCATTCGCCTCGCTGGCTTAAGGCTGAATCGATACTTCCGCTAGTCTTGAGGGTTTGAACCCACTGCCGATTCGTATCGCTGTCAATGCGGCGTATCCGCAACGCTACGCGACTTTGTCGCAAGACCTCCTCGGGGGTGTCGTAGTAAACGTTATTGAAGCGAAGCTGGGTCGGCTTGCGGCGCGCCAGAACTGACGTATGTGCCAGACGTTTGGCCAACGTCATTGGATCGTCAGTGGGTAAAGCCAGCTTGAGCTCAGTCTCCTGATTGGGCTTGCGAAGGGGTTGATTCTTTTTCATGTGCGATGCTTGGTTCAGGGGCAACAAAGGCACAACCAAGAGAATTTGAATGGTTTAACGCCAATCTATCCAATTCTTGCTTCACGTCAAGCACAAGCGGATCTTGCCCGCCGTAGCGAGCTTGCCACTTATTAGCAAGTCGCTCCAAATTGAATTGATGATGTTTCATAATCCGCTTCTCTTTTTCGAAAAGAGTCCATGGATTTATGCTTCCCATAAAACCAAGAAACACAATTAGATTGGTTTATAGCGGGGCAATGCAAAATCAACTTGATAATTATCAATGAATCGTCAAGCAGTGGGATACGGATCAGATTGTTTGCACCTTAGGGGACGCCCGATTCCGTGGTGGAGAGTGCCGCCCGCATGGCCTGCGTGGCCACGTCCTCTAGCCACCCGAAGTCCATGTGTTGATGGGCTTCGCAAATGAACCAAGGTTCACGCGAGTCAGGCTCCAGCATCACGCCACGCGCAATCAGTTCCCACGCGAACTTGCGATACAGCTCGCTGTTGGTCACACGCCAATCGCGGTAGTTGGTGGGCACTGTCGCACTGAAGTGAATGCCAAACATCGCAGGCGGACCAGCAAAGGCATGCGCGATGCCTGCGGCCGTGAACACACGGTCCAGCAACGCTTGGATTTGCAAACCGGCTTGGTTGATGGTTTGCTGCGCGTTGGTCTCGGCCAAGATCTTAAGCGTGGCGTGGGCAGCGCTGAGCGCCACGAGGTTAGCGGTGTACGTTCCGCCATGCACGACCCCGCCAGGCTGAGAGCCCACCACATCCATCACGGCAGCTTTGCCACCAAAGGCTGCTACGGGATAGCCGTTCCCCATGGCTTTCGCATAGGTCGTGAGGTCGGCATGAATGCCGTACAACTCTTGCGCCCCGCCCTTGGCCACACGAAAGCCAGACTTGACTTCGTCCATGATGAGCACCGTGCCATGCTGCGTGCACAAATCGCGCAAGCGTTGCAACCAGGCTTGGCTGGCGGCCACACTGCCAGCGTTGCCGATGATGGGTTCGATCACCACACATGCCAAGGTATCGCCTTGCGTGGCAAACAGGTTTTCAAGTGATTCAAAGTCATTGTGACTGATGATGCTCAGTAGCTCGCGGCTACGTTCTGGAACACCGCCGCCAAACGGAATCACCTTGGGCGCGACTTGGCTGCCGGGCTGCCAGTGCTCGATGTCGGATTTCCACATCATCTCGTCATACAAGCCGTGGAAAGAACCCTCCACAATCGCCACGCGGTCTCGCTTGGTGTAGCCACGTGCGGTGCGCACGGCGCCCATCACGGCCTCGGTACCCGAGTTGGCAAAACGCAGCTTGTCGATGTTGGGGCACATGGCTTTAATTTGCTTGACCACCGTGGTATCAAGCTCGGTTGAGAAACCGGTGAGCGTGCCGCGCTGAGTGATTTGCTCAATCACCGCGTTGTCCACGCGCTCGTCGCGGTAACCCAAGATGATGGGGCCGTAGCCTAGACGGAAGTCCACATAGGTTTTACTGTCCACGTCGGTCAGGGTGCAACCTTTGGCACTCGCAATAAACACGGTTTGTTGCTCGCCCCAATAGCGATAGTTCTCGGCCACGCCTTGTGGCATGTGCAAATGGGCTTCGGCAAGTAGGCGGGATTGGTGGGTCATGGTCGCAGCATGTGTCCGACACGCTCTTCTAAAAGTTTCACCACATGCAGTTCAGCCGCATCTGGCCCGTAGGTTTTCATGGCTTGCTGAAACAGCGTTTGCGCCATGCCACCCATAGGCAAGTCGTAGCCTTGTGATTTGGCAATGTCGTTGATCAGGCCCAAGTCTTTGCAACACAGCGCCAGCGAAAAGCTCGGGTCATAGTGGCCTGCAAAGATAGAAGGTACATCGTGCTCAGCCACCCAACTGTTGCCCGCACTTGACTTGATGGCCTCCCACACTGTGTGCAGCGGGATGCCCGCTTTAGCCCCCAGCATCAGCCCCTCGCCAATGGCCGCAGCGCTGACGAACCACAGCAAATTGGTCAAGAGCTTGATGGTTGCCCCATTCCCAGGCTCACCCACATGGAATATTTTTTCACCAATGACGTCAAAGATAGGTTTGTGTTTTTCAAAGCAAGTTGAATCACCGCCCACGAAAATGGACAAGCGTCCAAGTGCTGCCATATCTACCGCGTTCGTCACGGGTGCTTCTAAAAAGTCCACGCCTTTGGTTTTAGCCAACGCCACCAGTTCGCGCACCAATTCAACAGCACTGGTGGAAGTATCAATCACCGTTGCCCCTGCTTTGACGTGGGCCAAGACGCCCTGCCCGCCCAACATCACTTCACGCACTTGCACGGGGCCAGGCAAGGAAGCCATCACCACGTCGGCCTGCGCAGCACCTTCGGCAACACTGCGTCCCCATGTCGCGCCTAAAGCAATCAGGTTATCGGCTTTGGCACGAGACACATCAAACACAGTGACGGCGTAACCCGCCTTGACCAAGTTGGCTGCCATGGGGTTGCCCATGTTGCCCACGCCGATGAAAAACAACTTCGGTTTCACTGCCGGCATCTTCAAACTCTCTTGAATTGCAAAAACAGTTTGTTCGCATCTTGCGTAGGCACATACTCAAAGCCATACGTACGCATCATTTTTTTCGCCTCTGCAAAGGTGTAGGTGCGGTAAGTCACAGTTTGGTCCATCAACTTCGTCTCTGCATCGTGGAGGTAATAGTGTTTCGTAAAACCGATCTCAGTCGGATCAATTTTTTGCGAGTACTTCATCCCGTTGGAGATGACGGTTTCATAGTCGTGGTGCGGACCTTGGATGCCCAGCAGTAACGTGCCGCCGATGGCGATATGTTTGGCCAAATGTTCGAAGCCTAAATGATTGGCATGCGCATCTGCAATGTGGCTGACCAAGAATGGCTCTTTGTCTCCATCAATCACAAAGTACCACACCCCCCCATAAGAGAATGCCAAATCGTGCTTCTGATTGAGCGACAACTCAGTGATGTTTTGCTGAGACAGCGACACGGTAGAAAACGGAGCCAACCGCTTTTGAGCAATCGATAACATGGGCGCTGTTAAATCAATCCCCGTGATCGGTAGCTTGGGTTGGCGCTTGGCTAACTCCTCCAAGATCAAACCTGTCCCGCAACCGATTTCCAAAACATTGTGCTCAGGATGGTGAGAAACTAGACTGTCCACAATCTTCGCGTAATCGTAGTAACCCGAAGTCATGATGACATCGTAGTAACCCGCCATGTTGGTGTAATCGCCCATAAACCTCCTGCATATTTGCCGACTTTTCACAGATTACTGAACTCTAGCAAAGTCATGTGACGGGTTAGTACTTACACCATTTGGCGCATAAAAAAAAGGCCGCAGATAAATCTGCGGCCTTGATGTGAGATGCGGAACGCCAATGGCGCGACGCATTAACCCATGTGTAAACCACCGTTCACAGCAAAGTCAGCACCCGTGGTGTAACCGCCGTCGTCACTGGCCATCCAAGCAATGATGGAAGCGATTTCGCTGGGCTTACCCAAACGCTTGACAGGCACGGTCGCCACGATCTTTTCCAATACGTCAGGACGGATAGCGTTGACCATGTCGGTACCAATGTAGCCTGGTGACACGGTATTAACCGTCACACCTTTGGTCGCCAGTTCTTGTGCCAAAGCCATCGAGAAACCGTGCATACCGGCTTTAGCTGCCGAGTAGTTGGTTTGACCCGCTTGGCCTTTTTCACCGTTCACTGAAGAGATGTTGATGATGCGACCCCAGCCACGTTCCACCATGTCAGGCACCACTTGTTTGGTGACGTTGAACATCGAGTCGAGGTTGGTGCTCATCACGGCACTCCAGTCCTCGCGGGTCATCTTCAAGAACATGCGGTCCTTGGTGATACCTGCGTTGTTAACCAACACATCGATGGGGCCGTGTTCAGCCTTGGTTTTGGCAAAGGCTTCGACGGTGGAATCCCAATCGCCCACGTTGCCCACAGAGGCGTAGAAGGTGTAGCCCAGTGCTTTTTGCTCATCCAACCATTTGACGAAATCACGTGTCGGGCCACAGCCCGCGATGACTTTGAAACCTTCTTTGTGAAGGCGTTGACAAATCGCGGTCCCGATGCCACCCATGCCGCCCGTGACGTACGCTACTTTTTTACTCATTTTTTGTCTCCTATTGATATGACTTTGGGTTGAATTGAAATTTAAATGTGAATTAACGCTCTAAGGCCAAGGACACGCCCATGCCACCACCGATACACAGTGCAGCCAAACCCTTTTTGGCATTTCGGCGCTGCATTTCGTGCAGCAAAGTCACCAGAATTCGGCAACCGGATGCACCAATGGGATGGCCAATAGCGATCGCGCCACCGTTGACGTTAACCTTGGCAGGATCAATGTCCAGCTCTTGGTTCACCGCACATGCTTGTGCAGCGAAGGCTTCGTTAAGTTCAAACAAGTCCACATCAGCAGCACTCCAGCCTGCACGTTGCAAAGCTTTGCGTGAGGCGGAGACAGGGCCCATGCCCATCAAGGCTGGATCCAATCCACTGGTTCCGAATGCGGCAATGCGCGCCAACGGTGTGAGGCCTAAAGCAGCGGCTTTCTTGGCCGTCATGACCACCACAGCGGCGGCACCATCGTTGAGACCTGATGCGTTACCCGCAGTGACCGAACCCGCTTTATCAAAGGCAGGACGCAAGCCCGCCAGGGCTTCGGCGGTGGTTTTCTTGTTGATGTATTCGTCAATGTTGAACAACACAGGGTCGCCCTTGCGCTGAGGAATGTTGACTGAGACGATTTCATCGGCAAACCTGCCGGCATCTTGTGCGGCAGATGCTTTTTGCTGGCTGGCAAGCGCCAACGCATCTTGCATGTCACGTGTGATGCCGTGGGCTTTGGCCACGTTCTCTGCGGTGATGCCCATGTGGTACTGGTTGTACACATCCCACAAACCGTCCACGATCATGGTGTCGATCATGTTCCAGTTGCCCATGCGTTGGCCGTCACGCGAACCCAAAAGTACGTGCCCAGATGCGCTCATGTTTTCTTGGCCACCGGCGACCACAATGTCGCTGTCGCCATAGGCCACCGCTTGTGCAGCCAACATCACCGACTTGAGGCCAGAGCCACACACGGCGTTGATGGTCAAGGCAGGCACTGTGTTAGGAATGCCGGACTTCATCAAAGCTTGGCGTGCTGGGTTTTGACCCGCGCCTGCCGCCAACACTTGGCCCATGATCACTTCACCCACCATCGAAGGATCCACCTTGGCACGCGCCAAAGCTTCACGAATGACGGTCGCGCCTAGTTCGGTCGCTGCAATTTTGGCCAATGAACCGCCAAACTTGCCTACCGCAGTACGTGCTGCTGAAACGATAACGATGTCTTCCATTGCTTCTCCAGAGAAATTTGAGAGGTTTAAAAAAAATCAGTTGCTTGCGCGTTCTTTGGCGTAACGTCCAGGTGCTGCCTCAGTCGCTTTGTACTTACCTTTGCCATAAGTCTTAGGCGCGGCAATTTGCTTACCCGCGTGGGTCTTGAGCCAGTTTGACCAGTCGGTCCACCAGCTACCTGGATGCTCTTTGGCTTTGCCAATCCATTGCTCGGCATCCTTGGGGAAGTTGGTGTCGCTGCCCGTCCAATAGCAACGCTTATTGGCGGCAGGCGGGTTGATCACCCCGGCAATGTGGCCCGAAGCACCCATGACAAAGCGTTTTTTGCCACGGAACACTTGTGTGCTGGCATAGGCGCCGCCAATTGGCACGATGTGGTCTTCACGCGAACCGTAGATGTACACAGGAAGGTCGATCTTGTTTAAATCAATCTTCTCACCGCAGACCAAGGCTTTACCCGGTTTGATGAGGTTGTTTTCGAGGTAGGTGTTACGCAAATACCAAGCGTACATCGGGCCCGGCAAGTTGGTGGAGTCACTGTTCCAGTAGAGCAAATCAAACGGTGGCGGTGTTTCACCTTTGAGGTAGTTACCCACCACATAGTTCCACACCAAATCATTGGGTCGCAAGAAGCTGAAGGTCGACGCCATGTCCTTGCCCTTCATCAGTCCACCTTTGGCAAACTGACCTTCACGGTATTTCACAAATGGCTCGTCAATGAAGACATCCAACACGCCCGAGTCTGTGAAATCGATCAGTGTGGTGAGGAAGGTCGCGCTGGCCACCAGCTTTTCGCCGCGGGCAGCCAAAACGGCCAAGGCATTGGTCAGGATGGTGCCACCCACGCAAAAGCCCAAAGCGTTGATTTGCGAGGTACCCGCAATCTCGCGTGCCACTTGGATCGCTTGAATGGCCACATCTTCCACGTAGTTGTCCCAGCTGGTTTGCGCCAACGATTCGTCAGGGTTGCGCCAGCTGACCACAAACGTGCGATGGCCTTGGCTCACCGCGTAGCGGATCAAGGAGTTCTCAGGCTGCAAGTCAAGAATGTAAAACTTATTAATACAAGGCGGGACCAGCAAGAGCGGCCGTTCATACACCTTCGCGGTGAGTGGTTTGTATTCGAGCAATTGAAAAAATGCATTTTCAAACACCACTTTGCCTTCGGTGGTGGCGACGTTCTTGCCCACCTCGAACAAGCTCTCGTCGGTCATCGACACGTGGCCTTGCTGCATGTCATGCAACAAGTTTTGAATGCCTTTGGAAATACTCTCGCCTTTGGTGTCAATTGCCTTTTTCTGCGCATCCGCGTTCAGTGCCAAGAAATTACTGGGGGCCGTGGCGGCCGCCCACTGCTCAACAGCAAAATGGATACGGGCTTTTGTTTTTGCATCTGTATCAGCCGCGTCGGTGAGCGCCATCATCGTGCGGGTGTTGAGTAAATACGCAGCCGCGGTGAACGCGGCCATTGGGTTTTGCCCCCACGCCTCGCCTTTAAAACGGCGATCTTTCACCTCTGGGTTCCCATGCAGACTGGTGTTCCACAACTCAGTGGCTTCAGCAATGTATTGCTGCTGCAGTGTTTCAAGCTTTTCTGGAGAGAAACTCAGCGAGGGCGTATTCGCATCACCACCACCGATTGTTTGAAATGAGGCCAAGGCTTTGAGCCAGCTATCCCCTAG
>CAIODK010000341.1 GCA_903856995.1 uncultured Burkholderiales bacterium | reverse complement strand
TTTTCGATGGCGCTACTGGGCTGGTTTTTCATTCGCTACTTGTTTGCGCCGCTATTGCCTGCCGACCAGATTGACAGCTACATCGCGGGCCTTATTTTGTTGGCCGCTGCGCCCTGCACCGCCATGGTGTTTGTGTGGAGCCGCCTGACCAACGGTCACCCCTTGTTCACCCTCTCACAAGTGGCGTTGAACGACGCCATCATGGTGGTGGCGTTTGCACCGCTGGTGGCTTTCTTGCTGGGGCTGTCGGCGATCATCGTGCCGTGGGACACGCTCATCACTTCGGTGGTGTTGTACATCGTCATCCCTGTGGTGTTAGCTCAACTTTTACGCAAAGCACTGCTGTCCAAAGGCACGGAAAAGTTTGAAGCGGTCATGGCACTGATCGGCCCTTGGTCCATCGCCGCATTGCTAGCCACGCTGGTGTTGTTGTTTGCGTTTCAAGGCGAGGCCATTTTGAAGCAACCCTTGGTCATTGCCCTGTTGGCTGTGCCCATCCTGATTCAGGTGTTGTTTAACTCAGCCTTGGCTTATTACTTGAACCGTGTTTTAGGGGAGGCACACAACGTGGCCTGCCCTTCGGCGCTGATTGGTGCATCTAATTTCTTTGAACTGGCCGTGGCTGCTGCCATCAGCCTCTTTGGCTTCGAGTCAGGTGCAGCGCTGGCCACCGTGGTGGGTGTGCTGATTGAAGTACCCGTGATGTTGCTGGTGGTGAATGTGGTGAACCGCAGCAAGGGCTGGTATGAGCGAGGCGCTGCTGAATGACCTCCGTCCTCCAAAGGTTGTAGCGAATTTTTAGAATGGGGCATGCGTCTTTTATTGAATGCCCTTGGTTTTCAAACCGCTTGGTGGGCTTGCGTTGCGGGGGTTGGTCTTGGGCTAGAGATACCCGCGCTTGTCTATTGCCTTGTTTTGGTAGGCCTGCACCTTGCCTTCGCTCCAAAGCCTTGGTCTGAAATTAAGCTAGCAGCCATCGCACTGAAGATTGGCCTGCTTGTAGACACGCTTTTGCAAACGACCGCTGTGATCGGTTTTAACGGCTTGGCGCTGGGGCACTTGAGCCCGTTTTGGCTGTGGATGCTTTGGGTCATGTTTGCACTGACCTTGAACACCTCACTCGCCATTTTGCAAACCCAGCCCTTGTGGCTGTCTGCCTTGGCAGGCCTTGTGTTTGGCCCACTCACCTACATTGCAGGTGCCAAGCTCGGCGCGGCAGTCTTTGACGGGTCAATCATTCACGTGGGTGCGTTGGCCCTGGCTTGGTTCATCGCACTCCCATTGTTGGTCTATGCCGCCAAGAAAATATTCATCCAACAGCAAGGACTCTCATGATGAACCGTCGAATGCTTTTAATAAGTGGCATGGCAACCACCGCTGTCGCCACCAACCTGACAGGGTGCGCGAGCCCTACCGTGGACGATTACGTCACGCAAAAACCTGTGCTCGACTTGCGCACCTACTTCAACGGCATGGTGGACGCCTGGGGCATCTTCACCGACCGCAACGGCAAAGTGGTCAAACGCTTCACGGTCGAGATGAAATGCCAATGGCAAAACGAACAAGGCATCTTGGACGAAGACTTTGTGTACTCAGACGGCACAAAAGAAAAGCGCGTCTGGAAACTCACCGACAAGGGCAACGGCTCTTATGTAGGCAACGCAGGCGATGTGGTGGGCGTGGCCGAAGGCCAGACCAAAGGCAATGCCTTTAACTGGCGTTACACCCTAGCCCTGCCTGTGAACGGGAGCATCTTGCATGTGCACATGGATGACTGGATGTATTTGATGAATGACCGCGTGATGCTCAACAAAGCACGCATGACAAAACTGGGCATCCACTTGGGTGATGTGACGCTGTCTTTCACAAAGAGAGCTTGACACCATGCGCTTTCAAAAATTCTCGTTCGGCTTGTGGTGTTTTCTGGCTTGCACGATGACCTCCACAACAGCTCAGGCGAGCGAACTGTCAGACAAACTGCAATCATCCGATTACGTTTTACTGATGCGCCACACCCGAGCGCCAGGCACGGGCGACCCTGCCAACTACACCTTGGACGATTGCAAAACCCAACGCAACCTCAGCGACGAGGGGCGAAAGCAAGGCGTGACGGTGGGGAACTGGCTCAAGCAGCAAGGCGTACAAACCGCAGATGTGCAGACCAGCGCTTGGTGCCGATGCAAAGACACGGCTGAGTTGTTGAATTTTGGCCGTGTCACGGTCGAGCCTACTTTGGCTTCGTTTTTTGATGAGATGGCACAAGCCAAAACACAAAACCAAAAGCTTCAACAATTCATCGCTGCCAAGCTCAAAACCAAGGGCAAGCAAGCCCTGATTTTGGTGACGCACCATGTGAACATTTATGAGTTCATGGGCGAGAACATTGCTTCGGGCGACATGGTGCTGGCCAAGGTCGACTCAAATGGCAAGATGACCTCCTACAAGCTCATTCCTAGACCGAGTTGAATCTGTCTTGCACTGGCTGAGCTTGTGGCTCGCTGACATTCATAGCAGGCGACGCCTCCAACTTGGGAAAACTCATTTTTTCGCCATCCCAACGCTGACCGCACCAGCACACACCATCGGTGTTGATGATGCAGGTTCCAGTGCCGCAGCACCTTGGGTCTTCGCTCATAGGGTCTTTCAGGGTTTAACAGTTAGCGCGGCGGTGATCGGCAACAGCATGGTCGTCAAACTTCATGTCGGGGCTTCGCAGCGCACGATGCTTGGTGGCGCGACCCTTCATGCGCATGCGCCACAAACGAAACGAACTGAGGTTGAGTTCAGCACGCATGAGTCGAATCACCTCGGGTTCGCTCAGGCCCATGCGCTCGTAAATGGTCTCAAACGTGGTGCGGTCCTCCCACGCCATTTGAATCACCGCGGACACATCACCGGGGTCGCGGCATTCACTAAGTGATCGTGTTGATGTTTTTTTTGAAATCATGGCTCAAACTTTAACTATGCAGAATTTTTACGCAAAAACCTACGCATTATCTTAAGAATCTATTTAAAAACATTATTTCGACACATAATCTACGCAACATCTACTCAAAAATACAATTTTGAACACCAGCGCCGACCCCAAAACCGCCCTGTACCGCATTGGTGCGGTGTCTAAAACCACAGGCATCCCTGTGTCCACCCTGCGCATTTGGGAAACCCGCTACGGCGCTTTCACCCCTATCAAGACTGAAGGCAAGCAGCGTTTGTTTGCCGAGCACGATGTGTCTAAGGCTCTGTTGCTCAAGCAGCTGTCGCAAAACGGTCAAGCCATCAGCACCATCGCCCACCTCGATCTTGAGCAACTGCGCCGTGTGAGCAACCTGCCGCACAACGCCCCTCAAAGCTTGGCTGCGCCTAGCCAGCCCGTGTCGCTGGCAGTGGTGGGACTGAGCATGGCTAACCGCATTGAATCCAAAAAATTTGCAACGGGCTTGAAGCAAAACCAAATCAAAGTCACCGACGTGTTGGTGGACTTAGCCACAGCAACCCGAGCCGAGTTGGCGCAACAGCCGCAGGTGTTGTTGGTCAAGGTCAACACCTTGCAAACGTCGGTGCACTCCGACATTCAAGCGCTGATCGCCAAACATAAATTTGTACAAACCATCGTGGTGTACAACTTTGCGCCAGAGGCCGTGGTTCAAGCCATGAAGTTTTCTGGTTTGATCGTGCGGCGCGAACCCATCTCGGACATCGAGCTGGCCGAGTTGTTGCAGTCGGTGTTGTTTGTCGACTCTGCGCGTGCGCAAGAGTTCGGCACCTCGGGCGCCGTCATCGCCAGCCGCAAATATTCAGACGCCACCCTCAGCCGTGTGGCGGGTATTTCCACCAACGTGCTGTGCGAGTGCCCACGCCATGTGGCCGAACTGATTACGCAGCTGGCGAGCTTTGAACAATACAGCCAAGAGTGCCTCAATCTAAACGCCGAAGATGCACACCTGCACGCCTACCTGCGTTCTATTTCGGGTTCTGCACGCTCGTTGTTTGAAAACGCTTTAGAAAAAATTGCCATGCATGAGGGGATTGATTTGCGCGAAGGTGCGGGCTAAGCAGCTTGCATAGCCTGCAACCACAAGCTATCGATGTCGCTGAGTTTTGTTTTATCAAACTCTGCCTCCCGCTCCCAATAGCGTCCTGAGGGAACCATGTAGCCCAAATCTTGCTCAGCCTGCAACACGCGCGTCACGACCGTCGTGTCAAACAACTGGCTTTGGCGGTTCAACATGTGTTGACAAAGGGCTGGGGTCGCAAAATCTGCCATGAACACGCGGGGAAACAACAAGCGTGACTCAGGTAGCTGCGATAAATTAACCACAGCGCAGTTTTGCGAGTGCGCAAACGACAAGAAGCGAGCAGACTTCGCCTCTAACGACTGCAAGGTCACATCAGCACGCAAAGGGTCTGGCGTGCCTTGGCCATAAAAATGGCTGGACTCACCTGCTTCTGTGGCGTAGACCATGTCGCAACCCACAAAAGCCAAGAGGTCGGGCTTTAATGCACCCAAGGCCCAGTAGCCCGCCGTGAACGCCATGGTGCCACCCGCATATACAAAGCCACCAAAGTTATTTTGCTGAGGCACAAACTCGGATGCCGCAATGAGCTGCTGGTGGGGCAACAACGGGGCAGATGGCAGGCGCTCGGGGGCAAAGTCTTCTGGGTAAACCAGATAGTCCCAGTCGGGCGTGATTTGCCAAGCGTTGTTGATGGCCACACGAGATGTAAAAACAGACAGGTCCCAGTTTTTAGCCAGCACCGCGTCTGGCGCACTACCGAGTACCAACACAATTTTCAAACCATTTGCCACACTGATTTCCGTTTCATTGAAAGCTTTCAAACATTCGCCGAAGGGGCAAATGCACGGGGATGGTAGGGTCTATTGATAGCCATTGCAAACCAAAGGTTGGAACACATTCATAAAATAAAAAAAATGACGACCACCTCCGAAGCACACAACGTCTTAGGCACGGCACTCGTGCCCTGCTCTTACGACCCACTCACCGGCTACTACCGCGATGGCTGTTGCCATACCGATGACCACGACCAAGGCAGCCATGTGGTGTGCGCCAAAGTGACGAAAGCCTTCCTCGATTTTTCGCTGCAAAAAGGCAATGACCTCATCACCCCGCGCCCCGAACATCGCTTTGCGGGCCTGCAAGACGGTGACCGCTGGTGCTTGTGCGCCATGCGCTGGAAAGAAGCATTGGATGCAGGCGTGGCCCCGCCTGTGGTGCTGGAATGCACGCACGCCAAAGCCCTTGAATTTGTCACGCTGGAGCAACTGCAGTCATGCGCTTAAACACACACGCCCTCCTTGCTTTGCTGACTACTTTTTTATGGATGGAATCGGCCATGGCTACGGAAGAACCTCACTACAACGTGCTCGTCTCTGAAGCGCCCTTCGAGCTGCGGCACTACGCCCCCACTTTAATTGCCCAAACCGTGGTGGACGGCGACATGGATGCGGCGTCCAACAAAGGCTTTCGCTTGATAGCCGATTTCATTTTTGGCAACAACCTCGCTGCGGGCTCAGAACAAGCCGAAAAGATTGCCATGACTGCGCCTGTCACCATTGAGCCTCAATTGGCCCGTGCCCCTGCGGGGCAGTCGGGCGACACCAGTGTCGCGGGCGCCAAGCAATGGCGCATTCACTTTGTGATGCCCAGCCAATACACCTCGGTCAACATTCCCAAGCCCAACAACAACGCAGTGAGCTTGCACGAACTGCCGAGCAAATACTTTGTGGTGCATCGCTATTCGGGCTTCAACTCCATGGCCCGCGTGCAAGAAAAAACCAACGATGCATTGGCTTGGGCCAAGCAACAGTCGCTGAAGGTTGTGGGGACGCCTCAGCTCTCGCGCTACGACCCACCGTGGACACTGCCCATGTTCAGACGTAACGAAATCATGGTGGAGGTGGCCGCGCCATGAACGCCAGCTTGCCAGATTCACTTCATGCCTGTGTCGAACTGCGCGACCTGCAACTGAACGCAGACATTGGCACTTATGGTCCGCACGATGTGATGCCCGATGCGCACACGCTCAACACACTAAGCTGAAACACAAAATGACCCTGCACAAACTTCAACCCACTGACGTTCAGGTAGCGATGACCTCCCTCTCAGGGTGGACGCTAGATACGCAGCACCACACGCCCTGCCTGTTCAAAAGCTGGACGCTACCCAGCTTTGACGCAGCGGTGGCGCAGTTCAACCAAATTGCCCAGTTGGCTCAAGCACAAGACCACCACCCCGAAGTGCTGTCGAGCTACACGCAACTGCAGGTCCGTATTTGGACGCACGATGTGAGAGGTTTGACAGACAAAGATTTCAAACTAGCCCGAAGCATCGACAACATCACTTAAAGCCGAGCCACGCATCCCCATGAACTACCTCAAAAAACTCGACGGTTTTCAACTGTCGCCCGCTGGTCTTGAGTGGCATATTTGGAAAAATCTACACG
>CAIODK010000340.1 GCA_903856995.1 uncultured Burkholderiales bacterium | reverse complement strand
TTTGCTGTGTCTGCTTGGGCTGCGCCAAACTCTGGGGATGCCAAGGTTGCCAGCACTTGTCCGGCTTGAACGGACTGCCCGATGTCTGCATTGAGCGTCAGCACCCGTCCCGCAAACGCCGGATAAATACGTTGTGTGCGCTCTTCGTTCCACGCCAAGCGGGCCGGTAGCTCGATGGTCACGCTTTGCGCGGCTTTGGCCTCTATGGCCCCCAGCAACGCCAGCTGTGGATGGCCGGCGGGGAAGCGCAACTGTTGGCCTTGCACAATCGGCTGCGGGGCTGGCGGGTGTGCGTGCGGCTCTTGGTGAAGCAGCGCATAGCTCAGCACCAAAATGGCGACCAAGCTGCCGCCCGCGCTGTAGCGCTTGACGGGTGTATCTAGTAGGGTGCTGGCGGTTTCGCGCAAGCGGTCTTGCAGGTTCTGTCGTATGCTCATAGGGACGTTTATCGTTCATCGCGGCTGACTAGCCCCTGACTTCTTTTTTCTTTGAGTCCCTCCTGTGCGTATTTTGCTGATTGAAGACGATGCCGTGTTGCAAACGGTGGTGCTGCGCAGCCTGAGTGATGCGGGACATCGCGTGGACGCAGCCAGTCATTTGGAAGAGGGCGCACACTTTTGGCGTGTGCAACCCTATGACGCTGTGTTGCTCGATTTGAATTTGCCCCTCAATGGGCAACCCCATGCCGCGCAAGGCAGCGGCCTTCAATTGCTCCGCGAGGCGCGTGCGCGCGGAGACCGCACACCTGTGTTGGTCCTGACTGCCCGCAACCGCACCGACGAGCGCATTACGGGCTTGGATGCCGGCGCTGACGACTACCTAGGCAAGCCCTTTGATTTGGATGAGGTCGAGGCCCGCCTGCGTGCCTTGGTGCGCCGCACCCATGGCGTTGATGACGAGGTGCAAGTGGGGCGTTTGCGCCTTCACCGCAAGCACGGCCGCATTTTCTTGGACGATGCCGATCTTGCTTTGCCTGCGCGTGAGTTTGAAGTTTTATGCGAGCTGATGACGCCCCCAGGCCGCTCGGTCAGCAAGCGCGTGCTCTCCGACAAACTGTCCGGATTTGACGAGGCGCTGGGGGACAACGCCCTCGAGGCGTTTATTTCTCGACTGCGTAAAAAACTAACCGGCAGCGGGGCCAGCATTCGTACCCTGCGTGGCATCGGCTATGTGCTGGAAGCTCCTTTATGACCGCGACACAACGAAAACCGTCTTTGCGTAACCGGCTGCTTCGCCACGTGTTGGTCCCACTTGCGGTGACGTGGCTGCTGGGGTCAGCTTTGGTTGTGGGCATCGCGTCTTACTTTGCGCAGCAGGCGTTTGACCGCGCTTTGTTGGACGACGCTTATTTGGTGGCCAGCCATGTGCGTCGTACGCCCGATGAGTCTGGTCGCTTAGATTTGAGCCTTTCGGCCCAAGAGATGAGCACGGTCTTGTTTGACCAAAGTGAATCCCTGTACTTCGCTGTTTTGAGCCCTCAAGGTGTTTTGTTGGCGGGTCATGCGGGTCTACGACCCCTGCAATTTGATGAGAGCTTAAGGCCTCATTTTGATGCAATCGATTATCAGGGCCGTGTGCTGCGAAGTGTGACGATACACCGCGATCAGCCATCCAGTTTTTATGTCGTCATGGCGCAAACCACGGCCAGCCGTGACCGCCTGTTGCAACGTTTGCTGACTTTCTCGATCGTGCCACAGCTGTTGCTGTTGCTGTGGTTGGCGGTGTGGTTGCAGCGCGCCATTGCTGATGACTTGGTGCCCTTGGCTGCGCTTGAGCAAGCCCTAGGCCGACGTGATGCCCGCGACCTGACGCCAGTCCCCGTCACTGCCACCACTCGTGATGTGCAGCGCTTGGGCCAAGCGATCAATGCCTTACTTGGGCGCATTGCGTCGAGCGTGCAAGCCCAGCGTGAGTTTTCGGGCAATGTGGCGCATGAACTGCGAACCCCGTTGGCGGGCATCCGGGCGTTGGCTGATTACGGCCTTCGCCAGAACGACCCGCAGGTTTGGCGTGAGCAGCTCCAAGGTATTGCACAAAGCCAAGAGCGCGCGAGCCATTTGGTGGATCAGTTATTGGCCTTGGCCTTGGCCAATGAGGCGCAACATATCTTGGAACAAAAGCCGGTCGCCCTCGATGTGTTGGTGAGTGAAGCCGTGTTGCGTTTCCTACCCCGCGCAGATGCGGCTGGCGTGGACTTGGGCGCCCGTGGGGCGGACCAGCCGGTGTGGGCGTTTGCCAACGGGGCTTTGATTGAAGGCATGCTTAACAACTTGCTCGACAACGCCTTGCGCTATGGCGGTGCACCGGAGGGGGGAAGTCGCGTCACGGTGTCGTTGACGGATGCCCCGCAAGCGGTGGTGTTGGCGGTGAGCGACAACGGCCCCGGCGTGTCACACGAACAACTTAAGCAACTCACCCAGCGCTGGGTTCAAGGCTCTGCGGGCGAGGCTTTGAAAGAGGGTTCAGGTTTGGGCTTGGCCATCGTCAGTGAGTACGTGCGCTTGCTCAATGCCAAGGTGGCGATACAAACCGAAAGCCCCCACGGCTTGCGCGTGAGCATCACATTCAACAAGCCCTTGTAAAATCGCCCCCTTGCTATGCAGGGCGGCTGTTAGCCCCCGAATCCCCAAAGGTTGGTTTTATGTTGTATCCCAAAGAGTTTGATGTCATCGTCGTTGGCGGCGGCCATGCTGGCACAGAAGCCGCGCTTGCCGCTGCGCGCATGGGCGCCAAGACGTTGCTGCTGTCGCACAACATCGAGACCCTGGGGCAGATGAGCTGCAACCCCTCGATTGGTGGAATTGGCAAAGGCCACTTGGTTAAAGAAGTGGATGCCTTGGGCGGCGCCATGGCCTTGGCCACGGACGAAGGGGGCATTCAGTTCCGCATTCTCAACAGCTCCAAAGGCCCCGCCGTGCGCGCCACCCGCGCACAGGCAGACCGTATTTTGTACAAAGCGGCGATTCGACGCATGTTGGAAAACCAGCCCAACCTCTGGCTATTCCAACAAGCGGTGGATGATTTGATGGTCGAGGGCGATCGTGTTGTTGGCGCTTGCACCCAGGCCGGCATCCGTTTCCGCAGCCGCACCGTGGTGTTGACCGCGGGCACTTTCTTAGACGGCAAGATTCACGTGGGCATGAATAACTACGCCGGCGGCCGTGCCGGCGATCCGCCTGCTGTCAGTTTGTCTGCCCGACT
>CAIODK010000339.1 GCA_903856995.1 uncultured Burkholderiales bacterium | reverse complement strand
GGCAACGCCCTCAGCGATTTCCGTGTTCAACAGCTCTTGCCCCGTTTGGCGGCAATCTCCCCGCAAATCCAAGGCCTTCGCGCCCGCTTTGTGCACTTGGCCGCGACCGAGTCCAAGTCCAAGCTGGATAACGCGCAACAACAAACGCTGTCAGCCTTGCTGACCTATGGCGAACCAGCGCACGAATCACCTGCAGGCACCTTGCTGGTGGTCACGCCACGTTTTGGCACGGTGTCGCCTTGGGCGTCTAAGGCGACAGACATTGCGCACAACTGCGGTTTGCAGCTCAAGCGCATTGAGCGCATCACCGAGTTCCACATTCAGCTCAAAAACGGTTTGCTCAGCAAAGCCACGCTCACGCCCGAACAACTGGCCGCTGTGGCCGACGTGTTGCATGACCGCATGACCGAGTCTGTCATGCGCACACGTGACGAGGCGATGGGCCTGTTCACCGAGCTGCACGCTGCACCGATGGAACAAGTCGATGTGCTGGGTGGTGGCGAGGCCGCTTTGCATGACGCCAACAAGCGCTGGGGCTTGGCCTTGGCCGAGGACGAAATTGCGTATTTGGTAAACGCCTTTACCCAGCTCAAGCGCAACCCCACCGATGTGGAGCTGATGATGTTCGCGCAAGCCAACAGCGAGCACTGCCGCCACAAGATTTTCAATGCCGAGTTCACCATCGACGGCCAAGCGCAAGCGCACAGCTTGTTTGGCATGATTCGCCACACCGAGAAGACCAGCCCGCAATACACGGTGGTGGCTTACTCAGACAACGCCTCCATCATGCAAGGCCACGAGGTCCAGCGTTTCCAAGCCACCAACAATGGCAAAGACCTACCTCAGTACGAAAAAGTATCCGCCACCAACCATGTGTTGATGAAGGTCGAAACCCATAACCACCCCACCGCCATTTCGCCTTACCCAGGCGCGTCCACCGGCAACGGTGGCGAGATCCGCGACGAAGGGGCCACAGGCCGTGGCTCCAAGCCCAAGGCCGGCATGTCTGGCTTTACGGTGTCTAAGCTTTGGGACAGCAAACTGGGCCGCCCATCGCACATGGCCAGCGCTTTGCAAATCATGACCGAAGGCCCCTTGGGTGGCGCGGCGTTCAACAACGAGTTTGGCCGTCCTAACCTGACCGGCTACTTCCGCGAGTATGAGCAAGAAGTGGCAGGCGTGACACGCGGCTACCACAAGCCCATCATGATCGCCGGCGGCTTGGGCGTGATTGACAGCGAACAAACCAAAAAGATTGAGTTCCCTGCAGGCAGCTTGCTGATTCAACTCGGCGGCCCCGGCATGCGCATTGGCAGGGGCGGTAGCGCCGCCAGCTCGATGGCCAGCGGCACCACCGCGGCCGAGCTGGACTTTGATTCGGTGCAACGCGGCAACCCTGAGATTGAGCGCCGTGCGCAAGAGGTGATCAACCATTGCTGGGCGCAAGGCAAGAACAACCCCATCCTCGCGATTCACGATGTGGGCGCGGGCGGTTTGTCCAACGCTTTTCCCGAGCTAACCAACGACGCAGGCCGCGGCGCACGCTTTGATTTGCGTGCCGTGCCGCTTGAAGAATCTGGCTTGGCCCCCAAAGAAATATGGTCCAACGAAAGCCAAGAACGCTACGTGATGGCCATTGCGCCAGAGTCACTCGAACAATTCAAAGCCTTCTGCGAGCGTGAGCGTTGCCCGTTTGCCGTGGTGGGCGTCGCCACCGAAGAACGCCACCTGACCTTGGTCGACGAGGGCGCTGCTGTGCAGCCCGTTGACATGCCCATGAACGTGCTGCTGGGCAAACCACCCAAAATGCACCGCGACGTGACGCGCGTGGTGCGCAGCAGCGCCCCCATGGACCTGACCGGCGTGAGCTTGCAAGAGTCCGTCATCAACGTGTTGAGCCACCCCACCGTGGCAAGCAAACGATTCCTCATCACCATCGGCGACCGCGCCGTGGGTGGCCTGACGCACCGCGACCAAATGGTCGGCCCATGGCAAGTGCCGGTGGCCGACGTGGCCGTGACCTTGGCCGACTACCAAGGCTTCGCGGGTGAAGCCATGAGCATGGGCGAGCGCACGCCGCTGGCGTCGCTCGACGCACCTGCTTCTGGCCGCATGGCCGTGGCCGAGGCCATCACCAACTTGCTCGCCGCACCGTTTGAACTGCCCCGCGTCAAGCTCAGCGCCAACTGGATGGCCGCTTGCGGCGAATCCGGTGAAGACGCGGCCTTGTACGACACTGTCAAAGCCGTGGGCTTGGAGCTGTGCCCAGCCTTAGGCATTTCCATCCCCGTGGGCAAAGACAGCTTGTCCATGCGCACGCAATGGACCGAAGACGGCGAGACCCAAAAAGTGACCTCGCCTGTGAGCCTCATCATCAGCGCATTTGCGTCCATCGCTGATGTACGCGGCACACTCACGCCACAGCTCAACAACACCGAAGACACCACCTTGGTGTTGGTGCAGTTGGGCGAGGGCAAGCGCCGTATGGCAGGCAGCATCTTGAGCCAAGTCCTCAACCAAGCAGGCGACCAAGTACCAGACCTAGACGACGCGCAAGACTTGGTCAAGCTCGTCAATGCCGTCAACGTCCTGCGCGCGCAAGGCAAGATCTTGGCGTACCACGACCGCAGCGACGGTGGCTTGATCGCCGCCGTGTGCGAAATGGCCTTTGCTGGCCAAGTAGGTGTGGCGCTGAATGTGGACATGCTGATCACCGAAGGCGACGGTATCAACGACAGCCGCGCTGAATACGGCGACACCAAAAACTGGGCCTCACAAGTCAGCGCCCGTCGCGAGGAGTTGACCTTGCAAGCCCTGTTCAACGAAGAGTTGGGCGTGGTGTTGCAAGTGCGCACGTCTGAGCGCAACGAGGTGATGCAAACCTTGCGCGAACATGGCTTGTCCAAGCACAGCCACTTTGTCGGCAAAACTCGCCCACAAGCCTCGACCATCGCCAAAGGCAAGGGCGAGATCAGCGTTTGGCGTGACACCAAAGAAGTGTTCGTGGCCAAGCTGGCCGACCTACATCAGGTTTGGGACAACGTGAGCTGGAAGATTTGCCAACAACGTGACAACCCCGCCTGCGCCGATGCCGAACACGCCAGCACTGGCGACGTGACCAACCCCGGCATGCACGTGCATTTGCCAGCGGGTGTGATGGACAACGTGGCAGCGCCGTTCATCAACGTGGCCGCCAAACCCAAAGTGGCCGTGTTGCGCGAGCAAGGCGTGAACTCACACGTCGAAATGGCCTACGCATTTGCCGAAGCTGGCTTTGACGCCTACGACGTGCACATGACCGACCTGCAAACAGGCCGCGCCAAGCTGCAAGACTTCAAAGGCTTGGTGGCCTGCGGCGGCTTTAGCTACGGCGACACCTTGGGCGCAGGCATTGGCTGGGCACGCAGCATCACCTTCAACCCCGTGTTGTCTGAGCAAATGCAGCAGTTCTTTGCACGCACCGACACCTTCGGTTTGGGCGTCTGTAACGGCTGCCAAATGTTTGCCGAGCTGGCCGACATCATCCCCGGCGCTGAACACTGGCCACGCTTTACTACCAACCAAAGCGAGCGCTTTGAAGCGCGTCTGAGCATGGTGGAGGTGTTGGAGTCTCCTTCTCTGTTCTTCGCTGGCATGACAGGCACACGCATGCCCATTGCCGTGGCGCACGGTGAAGGCTTTGCCAACTTCAGCCAACGCGGCAACGCCGCCAAAGCGCTGCCCGCCATGCAATTTGTAGACAACCACGGTGCAGCGACCGAAGCCTATCCGTTCAACCCCAACGGCAGTGCCGGTGGCTTGACCTCTGTCACCACTGCAGACGGCCGCTTCACCGCCATGATGCCGCACCCCGAGCGCGTGTTCCGCAACGTGCAGATGAGCTGGACTGACCTTGCCGCCTCGGGTGGCGTGGATGCGTTCAGCCCTTGGATGCGCATGTGGCGCAATGCGCGTCAGTGGGTGGGTTGATTCACGACACGCCAATGAAAACGCAGCCGAGGCTGCGTTTTTCATTTCATCAAATAGCTTAGCCGCTGTTTGATTTTGTCTTGCCACACCTTGGCAATGCCTAGTGTTTCTGCCAGTTGGCTCAACGCATCCAGATCAGGGCGGTGTTCACGCCAAAGCGTCATGGCTTGATGCAGGGTAGGGGCGTGGTTTGCGGCTTCATGCAACACCAAGCTGTCGTTTGGGTTGACCGTGCCGGTTTGCAACACGCGCCAGTACCAACCCG
>CAIODK010000338.1 GCA_903856995.1 uncultured Burkholderiales bacterium | reverse complement strand
GAGGGGTGGATGTTGATGAGCCGGCCCTCGTAGTGCGCCACAAAGCCTGGGGTGAGGATGCGCATGAAGCCCCCCAAGACCACGAGGTGGGGCTGGTGTTTGTCGATCTCGGTCATCAAGGCGGCGTCAAAGGCTTCGCGGGGTTGGGATTCACCAGCGAAGGCTTTGTGGTCGACCACCCCGGTGGCGATGCCATGCTGTTTGGCAAATGCCAAACCTTCGGCGTCGGCTTTGTTGCTGATGACGGCGCTCACACGGGCGTTGAGGCGTTTGGCCCAGTTTTGTTCTTCTGCTGTGCGAATGATGGCGGCCATGTTGGAGCCGCTGCCAGAGATCAAGATGACGATGTTTTTCATTGCCCCGAATTATCGCGGGGTGTGCAACACCGCTGCATACAAGGCTCAGTTGATTTTCACGAAGCGCTGTTGCATCACGCCGTCAATCAACACTTGTTCGCCAAACATGGCAGCAGGGCGAACCCACAGGCCGTGTGCGCCGTAGAGGGCGCGGTAGACGGTCATGCTCTCTAGGGTTTCGCTGTGGCGGGCGGTGCCAATCACCTCATATTGACCACCTTTGTAGTGGCGGTAGAGGCCGATTGGGGTTTCTTGCAGTGGGGGCAGGTCTTGGTCGTTCATAGGGTGGGACAATACACCCTATGCATCCAAAAGCCCTTGTTGAAGCTTGTACTGAGCTCGTCCGCCTCACTTTGAAGTTTGACCACCCTGCCGACGCGGTGGTGTCTAAGTTTTTCCGTGACTACCGTAAACTTTATGCCTTCGGCCCGCGCGAGCGTGCGGCCTTGGCCGAAACCACCTACAACGTGCTGCGCAACAAGCTGCGCTTTGACCACTTTGCCCCCTCGGGCTCTGGTCCCAAAGAGCGCCGTTTGGCCATTCTGGGTTTTGCCCAGCACCTGAAAGACCAAGCGCCTGTCAAGGCTGCGCCCAAAAGCGCCCGCCACGCCAGCGACGACCCACTCGACTTTTTGATGGGCGCGTTGACCAAGCAAGAAGCCGCTTGGTTGGAAGCCTGCGAAGCGGTGAAGCCCTCCGATTTGATGGAGCGCCATCGCCACAATATGCCCGAGTGGCTGGTCGAGCCGCTCAAAGCCCAAGTGGGCGAGGGTTTTTGGCCTTTGGTTGAACGCCTCAACGGCGGTGCACCGCTTGACCTGCGTGTGAACACGTTCACCGACAAACGCGCTGACGTGCAGCGCGAGTTGAAGCTCGCGGGCATCAAAGCGGTCGAAACGCCTTTCTCTCCTTGGGGTCTGCGCATTGAAGGCAAGCCTGCGTTGTCGGGCCTCGACGCCTTTTCGCGTGGCGCGATTGAGGTGCAAGACGAAGGCTCGCAGTTGCTAGCCCTGCTGCTCGACGCCAAGCGCGGCGAGATGGTGGTCGACTTCTGCGCAGGGGCGGGCGGTAAAACGCTGGCCATTGGCGCAGCCATGCGCAGCACCGGTCGTTTGTATGCGTTTGACACGTCCGCACATCGATTGGAGTCGCTCAAGCCACGTCTGGCTCGCAGCAAACTGTCCAACGTACATCCATCCGCCATTGCGCACGAGCGCGATGACCGTGTGAAGCGCCTGAGCGGCAAGATTGACCGCGTGTTGGTCGATTCGCCTTGTTCGGGTCTAGGCACCTTGCGTCGCAACCCTGACCTGAAGTGGCGTCAGTCACCCAAGGCGGTGCAAGAGTTGACTGAAAAGCAAACCGCTATTTTGGCCAGCGCCGCGCGCTTGGTGAAATCGGGTGGACGCTTGGTCTACGCCACGTGTAGCGTGTTACCCGAAGAGAACGAGGCAATTGCCCAAGCGTTCAGCGCGGCCCATCCCAACTTTGTACCGTTGTCAGCAGCTGACACCTTGACTGAGTTGAAAGTAGCCAATGCGGCGTCCTTGTGTACGCCTGATGGCTTGTATTTGCGCCTTTGGCCCCATATACATGCAACGGATGGCTTCTTTGCCGCAGTTTGGGTGGCTCAATAAGCCCAAAAACTTTAAAATTAACGGTTAATTCCTTGAATTGAAAGACCTACATGTTGTTACCCAATTGGGCTTGGCTTGACGCCACGTTGAACTGGCTGAGCTACGGCTTGCTGCATTTTTCTGGCTGGCAAGTGTTTATCGTCGCTTTGGTGTTCACGCACATCACCATCGCCAGCGTGACGATCTATTTGCATCGCCACTCGGCACACCGTGCGTTGGATTTACACCCCATTCCTGCGCACTTCTTTCGTTTCTGGCTGTGGTTGACCACTGGCCAAGTGACTAAAGAGTGGACAGCCATTCACCGCAAGCACCACGCCAAGTGCGAGCAAGCGGAGGACCCTCACAGCCCACACATCCACGGCATCAAAACCGTTTTGTTCACGGGTGCTGAGCTGTATCGCAAAGAGTCTAAAAATCTAGAAACCATGGCCCGTTATGGCCACGGCACACCCGATGATTGGATTGAACGCAACCTCTACACCCGCTTCTCTTGGCAGGGCGTGGCCTTGATGTTGATCATCAATTTGGCCTTGTTTGGTGCCATGGGTCTGACCGTGTGGGCCGTGCAGATGATGTGGATTCCGGTCACTGCCGCGGGCATCATCAACGGTGCAGCGCACTATTGGGGCTACCGCAATTTTGAGGCGCCTGACGCCAGCACCAACATTTCGCCTTGGGGCATCATCATTGGTGGTGAAGAGTTGCACAACAACCACCACACTTACCCCACATCGGCCAAGTTGTCGGTCAAGCCTTACGAGTTCGACTTGGGCTGGTTGTACATCCGTATTTTGGAAACCTGCGGTTTGGCCACTGTGAAGAAAACAGTGCCTAAGCTGGCCTTTGGCGACATCAAGCCCGTGGCTGATGAAAAAACTTTGGAAGCTCTGATCACCAACCGCTACGAGGTGATGGCCAATTACGCCCGTCAACTGCGTGTGGCGATGAACCAAGAGTTGTCCTGCATGTCCATCTTGCCTGCTGACGCCGTGTTGGCCACTGCCAAGCGATGGATGCACCGCGATGCCGATCGAGTCCCCGCTACCGTGATTGCGCAACTGGCCCAAGCCCGCGCTGCTTTGCCAGATGTGGACACCATGGTGAAGATGCGTGAAGAGCTGCGCCAACTGTGGCTCAACACCAACCACAACCGTGCCCAATTGGCGCAAGACCTGCAAGCTTGGTGCAAACGCGCCGAGGCCAGCGGCATTGCGGCGTTGCAAGAGTTCTCCATGCACTTGCGTGCTGCACGCGTGTAAACGCTGCGGACAGGCAATAAAAAACCCGCCTAGGCGGGTTTTTTATTGGGCCAACTGAATTACTTCAGTTTGGTTTCCTTGTATTCAACGTGCTTGCGAGCTTTGGGATCAAATTTCATGATCAACATTTTCTCGGGCATTGTTTTCTTGTTTTTGCTGGTCGTGTAGAAGTGACCTGTGCCGGCTGTCGATTCCAGCTTGATTTTTTCGCGTCCGCCTTTGGATGCCATGATCGTGTCCTTTCAGTAACTGGAATTAAGCTTGACCGCGCGAACGCAAGTCAGCCAGCACGGCGTCGATGCCGTTTTTGTCGATCAAACGCAGAGCTGCGCTAGAAACGCGCAAGCGAACCCAACGGTTTTCAGTCTCTACCCAGAAACGGCGGTATTGCAGGTTCGGCAAGAACCGGCGCTTTGTTTTGTTGTTTGCGTGGGAAACATTGTTCCCAGACATTGGGCCTTTGCCCGTTACTTCACATACGCGTGCCATGTGGACACTCCATATCAACGGCGGTCGTTCCCACGAGCGCCTCACCTCGCCAAAAGGGTGGCGGTAACCCATCTTCTTCGCTGAATCCAGCAAAGCCTGCAATTGTAGCGTCTTTTTAGTGGACGCCTTGCTCCAAGAAGCGCTGGGCGTCAAGCGCGGCCATACAGCCGGTACCTGCGCTGGTGATGGCTTGGCGGTAGATGTTGTCTTGCACGTCGCCAGCTGCAAAGATGCCGGGCACGCTGGTCATGGTGGCAAAGCCTTGCGAGCCGCTTTGGGTCAGCAAGTAGCCGCCCTTCATGTCCAATTGACCTTCAAAAATGTCGGTATTGGGGTGGTGGCCAATGGCGATGAAGCAGCCTTGCAAGGTCAGATCGCGGGTGCTGTTGTCGTCGGTGCTCTTCAAGCGCACGCCGGTGACACCGGAGGCGTCGCCCAGCACCTCATCCAGCACGCTGTTGGTTTCCAGCACGATCTTGCCGGCGGCGACTTTTTCCATCAGCTTGTCGATCATGATGGCTTCGGCCTTGAACTTGTCGCGGCGGTGAATCAAGTGAACTTTAGAAGCAATATTAGACAAATACAGGGCTTCTTCCACGGCGGTGTTGCCGCCGCCGACCACGCACACCGGTTGTTCGCGGTAGAAAAACCCGTCACAGGTGGCGCAGCCAGATACGCCGCGGCCCATGAAGGCTTCTTCAGAAGGCAGGCCCAAGTACTTGGCAGATGCGCCGGTACAGATGATGAGCGTGTCGCAGGTGTAAGTGCCGCTGTCGCCGGTCAAGGTGAAGGGGCGCTTAGAGAAATCGACCTTGTTGATGTGGTCAAACACGATTTGGGTGTTGAAGCGTTCCGCATGCTGCTGGAAGCGTTGCATCAGCTCTGGGCCCTGCACGCCGTGCACGTCGGCGGGCCAGTTGTCGACTTCGGTGGTGGTCATCAGTTGGCCGCCTTGGGCCATGCCGGTGATCAACAGGGGCTTCAAATTGGCGCGGGCTGCGTAAACGGCGGCTGTATAGCCAGCAGGGCCGGAGCCGAGAATCAAAACTTGAGCGTGTTGGTTGGTAGACATTTGAAGAGCGCAATCAAAGAGACAATAAAGGCAAGATTGTAAGAACCTCCATTTGCCCCTGACGATGCAAGGTCGCCTCTCGGGTAAGCTCTCCCTCTAGACATGACTTACTCGCTAAATACTCTTAAAAACGACCCGCGCGCAGCTTCTGCCGACGGCGAACACAAACCCACAGGCTTTCGCCGTTTTGCGCAAGAGATTGCGCTCACAGCGGGCTTTGTGTTCATGACCTTTTGGTTGCTGGCGCTTCTCACCCAAACGCCGCTCGATCCCGCCTGGACCACCTCTGGTGCAGGTAGCACGGTGCGCAACTTCGGTGGGCGCTTGGGTGCTTGGCTGGGTGATTTGAGCTTTTTCTTGCTCGGCTACTCGGTGTGGTGGTGCTATGCCGCAGCCTTAGCCGCGTGGCTGTCGGCGTTGGCTAACCGCTTGCGCGACGATGACGAGCCGCCAGCTGAGCATTTGGGCTGGCGCTTCACGCGTTTCGCGTTCTGGATGGGGTTTGCCTTGTTGCTGATCTCCAGCACGGGCTTGGAGTGGACGCGCTTGTACCGCTTTGAAGAGCGCTTGCCAGGGCACGTGAGTGGCGGCGTGTTGGGCTATTTGGTGGGCCCGTCGAGCTTGAGTTGGTTGGGTTTCAATGGCTCAGGTCTGATTTTTATTGTGTTCGGCGTGGTCGGTGCCTCGTGGGTGTTCCGCTTTTCGTGGGGTCAGACCGCCGAAAACATCGGTGCTTTGATGGATGGCCTCTACGAAACCTGGCGCGAACGCCGCGAGCGCGAGCAAGACGTGGCCTACGGTTTGGTGGCCGCACGCGAACGTGAAGAAG
>CAIODK010000337.1 GCA_903856995.1 uncultured Burkholderiales bacterium | reverse complement strand
TGAACGAATGGCTGAGGTACAACCCATGCGCGAATTTTTTCATCCACAGCTTGAGTAATAGCGGCTAAAGAAGGTGTGCAGGTCTGAATACACTTGATTTTCCAAGCGATCAAGGTCGCCGCCTTCAGCCAGCTCGGCTTTGAGCTGCTGCACGACCTCCAGGCTGTCCGGGTCAATCTTGAGCTTGCGTGCGTTGGCAATAGCATCTGCCAGTTCCTTTTGTTTGTCAGCCAAGCCTGACGGCTGAAATTCCTCCAGCGTGGTGCGCAGGGTAGGCAGCCCTCGACGCTCACCAAAACTGACCCGCTTGTGCTCACGGAAAACTGACCCACCCGCTGGCGCGCGCCAACACCCTTTGCGCGCGCAAAAGACCCGCTGTTTGACCCAACCTAGCCCAAGCCTGTTTGGGTGTCGCCCAGAGGGAGATTCGCCCATTGGCGAGCGACGGCGTGGGGCAACTTGCTTTCTTCTTGGTAAACATAAATCCACCGTGCGCCGAAAACTTTGCGGGTCAATTCTTTTGAGCACAGGCGGGTCAATTCGCGTGAGCGCCAAAGATGTAGTGACCTTTGCCGACAAGGGTGACACTTTGGGCAAAGCCGCCCATCTCATTGATGCTTTCGACAAAGCTGCTAGTGCAAGGCCACGGGTCAAGTTCACCTTGGATGGCAAAAAAATTGACCCCCGATTGGTTCGTTTCCGCGCACTGTGGTGCTTGTCCGGAAATTGCAATAGCGACTGCTACCACCGGTCCATGGCGACTGACCACGTCGCAGACGCCGGAGCCACCCAGGCTGTACCCGATAAGAACTTTCTGTCTATGCTGTCCGGCGGACGTTTCAATGAACGAGGCAACTCGGTCTGGTTCCCAGGCAGCGTCAGCTTCTAGCTGTGGGCAGTAGTGTCCCAACGTTCTTCAGAGGAGAACAAGCTGGTTGGACTCGAAATCCGGATCTGAATCCGATGAGGGTGGCGTAAGTAGTTGATTTAATGGGATAGTTTCAAACATGGACAGGCTCAGGATTTGTAGAATTTCGTACAGGCTGTGATGATCAAGATGCAGGCGTTTTTTCGTGATGGCTATCAGCACATAGGTGGATATGGCGATCCATATCTGCGTCTTCACGGCGTTCTCGCTGGTGCCGAAAAACACCTTGATGCGCAGATGCTGCTTGATCCATTTGAAGAACAACTCGACCTGCCAGCGTTGGCGATACAAGTCGGCGATCAACTCGGGCCTCAGCGCAAAGTTGTTGGTCAGAAAGACCACGCGCTTGCCTGTGTCGTCTTTGACCACCACGCGGCGCATGGTCGTCGGGTAGTCCTTGCTCGAATAGTGGGTCGTGAGCACGCCCGTTTGGTCGCACAGCACAGCGGTGTTGATCCGGTCTACCGGATGCGAGTAGCGGCGTTTGAACTTGGTGTTGCTCTTGGCGCGAGTCACGAAGAAGGCCCCGGCCTCGTGAATCACAAACAACCGAGAGAAATCCAGATAGCCCCGGTCCATCAGATAGAACGCGCCAGGCTCCAGCACCAGATCGTCCATCACGTTGACCTCGTGCGTCTTGCCGTCGGTGATGTGAATGAACGTGGGGATATTGCCGCGAAGGTCCAACAGCGTGTGCAGCTTGATAGCCGCCTTGGCCTTGCGAAACGGCGCCCACGCGAACACCGACAGACACAGGTCGATGGTGCTGGCGTCGAAGGCATAGACAGCGGCGTCGAGTTCCACTCCAAAGGGCTCCTGCGCGTACAAGGGACGTGCCATACCAATCAGGTGCTGCGCGAAGTCGGCGTAGATCTGCCACGGCCGCGTGGCGTTCGCATTGGCCAGCGTATTGCGCGAAATCGTTTGGCAGCGAAACCCCATGTGGTACAGCCGACGCGCTTGCGCTCGCAGGTTGACCTCGATGTCGCGCAGCGACTCTCGGTACGTCAATTGGGCGAAGGCCATCGCAAAGAACTGGTCCAGACACGAGAAGTCCTTGACCTTGTGCTCGCCTCGGTGGTCGGCCACACAGCGACGAAACGTGCTCAGTGGCAAATAGAGCATGAGTTGCGCAAAAACGAGCTTGCCTTGGTGCATGGTGATTTTTCGCGGAAATCCGCGAAAAACCCCAAGTCTGACTTTCGACGTTCAAATCGAGACCAGACTCAATCACCAAATTCGGCAAACAAATCATTAACTTACGACGTCCTGATGTGACAACGTTGGGACACTACTGACCTCGTTTAGAAATTGACAAGTGGGGTGACTCACCAGTCCGACGCGCAAATCAAGTTGATCGCACGCCGGGACTGGTGGGAGAGCCGGACTTCGACGGGCGCAACAGGCTTGGGCAACGCTGGGTTAGCGAAATGTTTGCGCTGACGGCGATAGCTGCGTTGCAAACAGCAAGCCGACGAAGGTGAAAAATCTGTAATGCATGAGGAATCCTGAAATTGCTGTTCGCTGACTAATTGACAAAGCCTCCT
>CAIODK010000336.1 GCA_903856995.1 uncultured Burkholderiales bacterium | reverse complement strand
CCGCGTCATGGCGGGTGAGCAAGAGGTTTTGCGCCAGACTCAGGCTAGGCACGGCCCCCCTGCCCAAGCGTTCTTCGGGCACAAAGTGCAGGCCGAGGTCGCGACGTTGGTCTGGGTTGAGATGGCCCATGGCTTGGCCGCTGAGATGAATACTGGCGGCCGCAGCGCGAGTGTCTTCGCCCGACAAAGCAAACAACAATTCGCGCTGACCATTGCCCGACACACCCGCAATACCCACCACTTCGCCAGCGCGCACCTGCAGATTCACACCTTGCAAGTCCACACCGAATGGGTCGTCGGCTTGCAAACGCAAGTCCTGCACGCTCAACACTGCCGCGCCAGGTTTGTAGTCACGCACGTTCAGCTCGGGCGGCAAGCTGCCAATCATCAGTTGGCTCAGAGAAGCATTGGTTTCTTCGCGCGGGTCGCACACGCCCGTCACATGGCCCGCCCGCATCACGGTGCAAGCGGTGCACAGCGCACGAATTTCGTGCAGCTTGTGGCTGATGTACAAAATGCTGCGCCCCTCACTGGCGAGCTGTCGCAACACCACAAACAGTTTCTCTACCGCCTGCGGGGTCAGAACGGAGGTGGGCTCGTCCAAGATGAGCAGCTGCGGGTTGGTCAGCAAAGCGCGGATGATTTCTACGCGCTGCATCTCGCCCACGCCCAAGGTGTGCACAGGCCGAGCGGGGTCGATGTCGAGGCCGTATTGCGCAGCCGTATCGGTGATGCGTTGCGCCACCTCGGCCAAGCTGAGTGATTTATCGAGGCCCAGCCAAACGTTCTCGGCCACGCTCAGCGTGTCAAACAAACTGAAGTGTTGGAACACCATGCTGATGCCCAATCGCCGAGCCTCTTGTGGGTTGCGGATGTTCGCCACCTCACCATTGAAACGAATCACGCCCGCATCGGGCTTGACTGCGCCGTAGATGATCTTCATCAGCGTGGATTTGCCCGCGCCGTTCTCGCCCAACACGGCGTGAATTTCGCCGGGCTGAACCGTCAGGCTGACAGCGTCGTTGGCCACCACAGCGGGGTAGCGTTTGGTGATTTGATTCAGGGACAGGCGGGGTTGTGACATCGCAGGCAGTGTGTTCGCGTGAAGGCGCTAGGTTAGCACCGTGCAGCCAATGCTCACGCAAGCACCATGCCCGATAATTTGCAGATGAGCAAAACCATCATCTACAAACAGAAGGTCGAGTTTGGCGACTGCGACCCTGCCCGCATTGTCTGGTTCCCCAACTACTTTCGCTGGATCGATGCCGCGTCGCGCAACTTCTTTGTGCAATGCGGCGTTCCCGCGTGGCATGAAACCGAAAAAACAATCGGCGTGCTGGGCACCCCCATCGTCGACACACACGCACGTTTTGTAAAGTCTGCCAGCTACGGTGACATGCTCGACATTCACACCACCATCACGGAGTGGCGAACCAAGAGTTTTGTGACGAAGTATGAAATACGCCGCGGTGACGACCTCATCATGACATGCGACGAAGTGCGCATCTTCGCGGCACACCGCGCTCCTAGCGGGGACCCGCAACCGGGCATTCGCGCGGTACCGATTCCGCCGTCCATTCGCAGCTTGTGCGAGTGAAGGTTTAAAGCACCAACATCGCCCGAAAGTCGTTCACATTGGTGTGCGTGGGGCCCGTGACCACCAAATCGCCCACAGCCTCAAAGAAGCCATAGGCGTCGTTGCGGTCTATACAGTCGGCGGCTTTGATGCCGACGGCCTCAGCACGGGCTAGGGTGTCGGGCAGTACGCGTGCGCCAGCGTTGTCTTCGATGCCGTCAATGCCGTCGGTGTCGGCTGCAATCGCCCACACACCGGCTTGGCCTTGCAAGGCGACAGCCAAGCCCAAACAGAACTCACCGGCTCTGCCGCCGCGGCCCTTGGGTGTGCCGGCGGGTTGTTTGCGAATGGTCACCGTGGTTTCGCCACCGCTCAAGATGACGCAAGGTTTTTGGAACGGGCCTTTGCCCTGCGCCGCCGCACGCGCCAGCGCCGCGTGGACCTTGCCCACTTCGCGCGATTCGCCTTCTAGCTCGTCGCTCAACACATAGGCGTTCAGGCCTGCGGCACGCGCCAACTCAGCCGCTGCGTCGAGCGACTGCTGAGGCGTGGCGATCAAATGCACAGGCTGACTAGCCCAGTGAGCCACGGACTTGGGCGTGTCGAGCTTGGGCGTTTCGAGGGCGCCCGCTTTCAGCGCAGCCTCAATGACGGCGGGCACTTCGATCTTGTAGCGCTGCAAGATGGCCAGCGCATCGGCGCACGTGGTGGCATCTGGCACGGTAGGGCCGCTGGCAATGACGGACGGGTCGTCGCCCGGCACGTCGCTGATGGTGAGCGTCACCACGTGCGCCGGTGCGCACGCAGCAGCCAAGCGACCGCCTTTGATGCGCGACAGGTGCTTGCGCACGCAGTTCATCTCGCCAATGCCTGCGCCGCTGTTGAGTAGATCGCGGTTGATGCGTTGCTTGTCTTCCAGCGTCAAACCATCGGCCGGCAGGGTGAGCAAAGCCGAGCCGCCGCCTGAGATGAGAAAGAGCACCAAGTCATCTTCGGTCAGGCCTTGGGTCAATTGCAAGATGCGCTCAGCCGCCGCGAGGCCCGCCGCATCGGGCACGGGGTGCGATGCCTCGACCACCTCAATGCGTTCGGGCACACCCGCTGGTCGTGGTGGCGTGTGGTGGTAACGCGTGACCACGAGCCCCGACAAGGGTTTGTCAACGGGCCACAACGCCTCGACCGCTTGGGCCATCGCACCGCCCGCTTTGCCTGCGCCCAACACCACGGTGCGACCCTTGGGTGGCGGCGGCAAATAGGCGGCGGTGTTGTTCAGTGGCAAGGCTCGTTTGACGGCGGCGTCATAGAGTTGACGCAAGAATTGAGACGGATCGTTCATTTGCACCACAAATGGGTCCTAAAAAGCTACTAAAAAAATCAGTGTAGCCTGACCTTCCCCGTAGCGATTGCGGCGTGTCGCTTGCCCCTGCCGTCAGGCCAACCAAGCCTTGATCCTAGCGTTCATCTTTTCAGCCGAAATGCCGTAACGGTCGTGCAACGTTGGTAAAGCCCCAGCGTCTAGGAATGCGTCGGGCAATGCCAACATGCGGAACTTGCTTGGCATCACACCCGCCTGCATCAGCAAGCTGGCCACAGCCTCGCCCAAGCCACCCACGATAGAATGGTTTTCGGCCACAACTACCAAACGGCCAGGCTTTCGCACCTCGGCCAAGATAGTGGCCTCGTCGAGCGGCTTGATGGTCGGGCAATGCAACACGGCCACATTGACCTTGTCTGCTTCGAGTTGCTTGGCAACCTCAAGTGTGCGCATGGTCATAAAGCCACTGGAAATCACCAACACATCAGCACCATCGCGCAGCAGTTTGGCCTTGCCGAGTTCAAATTTGTAGTTGTACTCATCCAGCACCAGTGGCACGTTGCCGCGCAGCAAGCGCATGTAGACCGGACCGTTGTGCTCGGCGATTTGTGGCACAGCTTGTTCGATGTCCAGTGCGTCACAAGGGTCCACGATCGTCAGGCCAGGAATGGCGCGCATCATGGCCAAGTCCTCTGTTGCTTGATGGCTCGGTCCATAACCGGTGGTCAGACCGGGCAACGCGCAGCAGATCTTCACATTCAGGTTTTCTTCTGCAATCACCTGGTGGATGAAGTCATACGCACGGCGCGTGCCAAACACTGCGTAGGTGGTGGCAAATGGAATCAAGCCTTCCTTCGCCATGCCGCCTGCTGCAGCCATGAGCAACTGCTCGGCCATACCCATCTGAAAAAATCGTTCGGGATAAGCCTGCGAAAATAAATGCATGTCGGTGTACTTGCCCAAGTCGGCGGTCATGCCCACGACATTAGGGCGGGTGGCGGCGTATTCCACCAAGGCCTTGCCAAATGGGGCTGCTTGCACACGCTGCCCTTCGGAGGCGATCGAAGCGATCATGGCCGAGGTTGTCAGTCGGGGTTTCTTTTCAGTCACGGTGTTCATCTGTTGTGTCCTCAATTTTGAGATGCGTCCAGCACTTCTAGCGCTTGCTGCCATTCGGGTGGGTCCACACGGATGAAGTGGTTCTTCTCACGAATTTCAAGGAAAGGCACGCCCTTACCCATGAGCGTGTCGCACAAGATCACGCGTGGTTTGGCGTCGGTCAATAGACGCGCAGTGTCAAACGCTCGCAGCACAGCGGGCATATGATTGCCATCCACGCGCTGCACATGCCAGCCAAACGCAGCCCACTTGTCGGCCAGTGGCTCGAACCCCAACACCTTGCTTGAGGGGCCATCGGCCTGCTGGTTATTGATGTCCACGATACAGATCAAGTTTCCCAAACCATGGTGAGCGGCGGCCATCGCAGCCTCCCACGTCGAACCCTCGTCTAGTTCGCCATCAGACATGGAGTTGTAAACAAACGCTGGGTTGTTTTTGTGTCGTAAAGCGAGCGCTATGCCCACAGCAATTGGCAAGCCTTGCCCAAGCGAGCCACCTGAGATTTCCATACCAGGTGTGTAGCTGGCCATGCCAGACATGGGCAAGCGACTATCGTCACTGCCATAGGTTTCAAGCTCGTCTTCGGCAATGATCTTGGCCTCGATCAACGCAGCATAAAAAGCAATCGCGTAATGGCCATGCGAAAGCAAAAAACGGTCGCGGCCGTCCCACTCGGGATCCTCAGCGCGAAAGTTCAATGCGTGGCCATAGGCCACAGCCAGCACATCGGCATAACCCAAAGCTTGGCCAATGTAGCCCTGCCCTTGCACCTCACCCATGCGCAAGGCATAGCGACGAATGCGATAGGCCGTCTCGGCCAATTCCTGAAGGTTTGACATGTGATGTCCTAATCAATGAATAAAGTTAGCGAAGCGTGAGCCATGGCAAGTACGCGTAGCCCAGCAACAAACCAATAGCAACCGCGTAAAACGGAATCAGCTCAATCACAACATCACCGATGCGAACTTTGGCAATTGAGGCAGTAATGAACAGCGTGGTACCAATCGGTGGGTGATACAACCCGATAGACAAGTTGATGATCATCATGATGCCGAGTTGAATCGTGTCCATCCCGACAGCTGCAGCCAAGGGCACAAACATCGGAGTCAGCAACAACACCGCTGCGGGCAAGTCAATGAACATGCCCGTGATCAGCATGATCATGTTCATGGACAAAATAATCAGCCAAGGCGACTGCAATGTTTCTTTGGCATAGCGCGTGAACTCGGCAGGCAACTGCTCGTAAGTCACGATCCAACCCACCACACTGGAGGCCATGATGATTAGCAACACAACACCAGTGGAGATACCGGCTTCAATCGAAGCCGACCTCAGCTTATCCATCGTCAAGTCACGATAGACCAAGCCCGATACCAACAAGGCATAGAGCGTAGACATCACGCTAACCTCGGTCGGTGTGGCAATGCCAAAACGCAAGAAGATGATGATCAGTACAGGCATGGCCAACGCAGGACCAGCATGGAGTAACTGGTGCCAGAATGCGGGCCATTCAAACGGCGTGGTGTCGCGTGGAAAATTACGACGACGCCCCTGCACATAGCAAACCGCCATAAAGCCCGCGCACATGAGCAAGCCTGGCAAAATGCCCGCCACAAACAGTGCGCCTATCGATGCACCAGAAACCAATGCGTAGATGATCATCGGGATCGAAGGCGGGATCAGAATGTCAATGGTGGCCGCAGCCGCCAGCGTTCCGGCGGCAAAAGGTGCCGGGTAACCCAACTTCTTCAACCAAGGGATCAGCATCGAACCAATAGCCGAAGCATCGGCCACAGCGGAACCTGAGACACCCCCAAAGATAGTGGATGACAACACACCGACTTGCGCAGGCCCACCGTGCACGCGCCCAATCATCATGGTCAATAGGTTGACCAAGCTTTGTCCCAATTTGCCGCTGACCATCAGGGCGCCAGTCATCATGAAAAATGGAATCGCGATGAGAGGAAAACTCTGGGTTTGCGACAGCATTTGTTCCACAACCAAGTGCACGGGGACTCGGTCAATGATCAATAGCCCACAGACCGAAGCAAGCACGAGGGAGTGCGCAATCGGAATCGATGTCAAGGCAGCCAGAATAAAAAGAGCAATGATCAAGCCGGTCATACGAGCTCTCCTTCGTCGGACGACGTCTCATGTCCAGCAGCATCCACCGAACGCCATACCTGTGGCAGTCGACACAAGGTCACCACGGACAACGTGAAAAATCCCAACAAAAGGCAACCCACGCTGATCGAGCCAGGTACTTGCATGATGGGTGTTCGTTCGTCAGCTGCGATCTCGAAGACTGGCCAAGCCGTGATGGCCAAGCCCGCATACAAGGTAGCCACCACCAGCGAGCCAGCCGTCAAGACCCAGCGACGCGCAGCACCAAGCTGCTGGGTCAAGATGACAACCGCGATGTGTGAGCCATGCTGAGCTGCGATGATCACACCGGCCATGATCATCCATGGAAACATCAGCTCGGGCAGTTCAGAAGCCCAAGCCAAACTCGAACCTGCCGCGTACCGCAAGGCCACGTTGATGCTCAGAATCAGAAACACGGATGTCAGTGTGATGTACAACACCACTCGGCAAGCCCAAGCAATACCGTTATCAACGGCTTCGAGAATTGAATTCATGAAAAACCTTCAGGCCCCGCGTCAAAGCGGGGCCAAGAGCGTTGGAAAATCAGCGCGCTTGTTGCGTCACGCGGCCGACAAAGTCACCAATGGGGCTAGAAGACCATTTGCTATAAACGGACTTAGAAGCTTCCATGAATGCATTACGGTCAACGGTATCGACCTGAACACCCTTGGCCTTCAGTTCAGCCACCAGCTTGTCGTCGGCTTCCTTGTTCAAGCGGCGTTGCATCTGCGTCGCTTCTGCCGAAGCT
>CAIODK010000335.1 GCA_903856995.1 uncultured Burkholderiales bacterium | reverse complement strand
TGCTGCGCTTGCGCCAAGAACGTCGTACCGGCCGCTCGGCCCGCATGTTGTATGAGGTGTTGGGTGACATCTGGGTGGTGCAACGCAACCCCTATTTGCAAGATGACTTGCTCGACAGCCCCAAGCGCCGTCGTCAGTTGGTCGATGCGCTGCATCACCGCTTGGGTGAGGTCGAGCACCGACGCACGCCCGATACCGATACCGAACGCGATGTGTTGGTGGGCCAATTGCTACAAGCAGCCAGCCGCGCTGTTGAAAACTTCAACAGCCAATTCGATGCGATTGCGGTGTTGCGTAAACAAGCGGACCGCTTGCTCAAAAAGTGCACCGCGACGGATAACATCAAGTTCGACGGTTTGTCGCGTGTGAGCCACGTGACCGACGCCACCGACTGGCGTGTGGAATACCCCTTCGTCGTGTTGACCCCAGACACCGAAGAAGAGATGGCTGGTTTGGTCAAAGGCTGTATCGACCTTGGCTTGACCATCGTCCCACGCGGCGGCGGCACGGGCTACACGGGTGGCGCGATCCCGCTGACGTGGAAGAGCGCGGTCATCAACACCGAAAAACTCGAAGCCATGACCGAAGTCGAGATGGTCGACTTGCCTGGCATCGCACACAAAGTGCCCACGATTTACACCGAAGCTGGTGTGGTCACCCAACGCGTGGCCGATGCGGCCGAGCGCGGTGGTTTCGTGTTTGCGGTGGACCCCACGTCCGCCGAAGCCTCTTGTATTGGCGGCAACATCGCCATGAACGCGGGTGGCAAGAAGGCCGTGCTGTGGGGTACGGCGCTCGACAACTTGGCCAGCTGGCGCATGGTGACGCCAGACGCTGAGTGGCTCGACGTCATCCGCGTGGACCATAACCTCGGCAAGATCCATGATGCCGAGATGGCCAGCTTTGAGCTGAAGTACTACCAAGCCGACGGTAAAACGTTCATTCGCCAAGAGCGTCTCGATATTCCCGGCAAATCCTTCCGCAAAGAAGGATTGGGCAAAGACGTGACCGACAAGTTCTTGAGCGGGCTGCCCGGCGTACAAAAAGAAGGTTGCGATGGTTTGATCACCAGTGCGCGCTGGATCTTGCACCGCATGCCCGTGCACACACGCACCGTGTGTATGGAGTTCTTTGGCAACGCCAAAGACGCGGTGCCCAGCATCGTGGAGATCAAAGACTACATGTTTGCTGAGCAAAAGCGCAGCGGTGTGTTGTTGGCCGGCTTAGAGCATTTGGACGACCGCTACTTGCGCGCCGTAGGCTATGCCACCAAGAGCAAGCGCGGTGGCTTGCCCAAAATGCTGCTAATCGGCGACATCGCCGGTGACGACGCCGATGAAGTGGCCCGCGTTACCTCGGAAGTTGCACGCATGGCCAACACCCGCAGCGGTGAATGCTTTGTGGCGGTCAGTCCTGAGGCGCGTAAAAAGTTTTGGCTCGACCGTAAGCGCACCGCCGCCATCAGTCGCCACACCAACGCGTTCAAGGTCAACGAAGACGTGGTGATTCCTTTGCCACGCATGGCCGAGTACACCGATGGCATTGAACGCATCAATATCGAGCTGAGCCTGCGCAACAAGCTTGAGCTGTGCGACGCTTTGGAAGACTTTTTTGCCAATGGCAATTTGCCCTTGGGCAAGTCAGACGACGCAGCTGATATTCCAACGCCTGAGTTGTTGGAAGACCGCGTGCAACAAGCGCGCTCCCTGATTGGTGAGGTGCGGGGTCTGTGGCAGCAATGGCTCAACGAGTGCGACAGCTTGTTCCCACAACTGCAAGATCACACCCTGCGTGCCAGCTGGAAAACACAAATCCGTGCGGTGTTGCAAAACATCTTCACGGGTGCGCAACTCGCGCCCATCGTGGACGAGTGCAACGCCATTCACAAACGCGTGCTCAAAGGTCGCGTGTGGGTGGCCTTGCACATGCACGCCGGTGACGGCAACGTGCACACCAACATCCCCGTCAACAGCGACAACTACGCCATGCTGCAAACCGCGCATGAGGCGGTCGCTCGCATCATGGTGCTGGCGCGTTCGTTAGACGGCGTGATTTCAGGCGAGCACGGCATTGGCATCACCAAGCTGGAGTTCATGACCGACGCCGAGTTGCAGCCTTTTGCTGATTACAAAGCCAAGGTGGACCCAGAAGGTCGCTTCAACAAAGGCAAATTGCTGCGCAACCAAGACACCGATGTGTCCTTGCGCCACGCCGATTTGAGCCAGGCCTACACCCCCAGCTTTGGCTTGATGGGGCATGAATCCCTGATCATGCAGCAGTCCGACATCGGTGCGATTGCCGACAGCGTGAAAGACTGTTTGCGCTGCGGCAAGTGCAAGCCCGTCTGCGCCACCCACGTGCCGCGCGCCAACTTGCTCTACAGCCCACGCAACAAGATTTTGGCCACCTCGTTGTTGGTCGAGGCTTTCTTGTACGAAGAGCAAACCCGCCGAGGCATCTCGATCAAGCACTGGCAAGAGTTCGAAGACGTGGCCGACCACTGCACCGTGTGCCACAAGTGTCTGTCGCCTTGCCCGGTCAACATCGACTTTGGTGATGTGTCTATGAACATGCGCAACTTGCTGCGCAAGATGGGGCAAAAAAGCTTCCGTCCCGGTAATGCGGCCGCGATGTTCATGCTCAACGCCACCAACCCCGAAACCATCAAATTCGCACGCACCGCCATGGTGGGCGTGGGCATGCAGTTGCAACGTTTTGCGCACGATCTGCTCAAGGGCTTGGCGCGCAAACAAACCAAGGCTCCACCAGCCTCGGTGGGTGCAGCGCCCATCAAAGAGCAGGTGATTCACTTCATCAATAAAAAAATGCCTGGCGGTTTGCCCAAGAAAACCGCACGTGCTTTGTTGGACATTGAAGACAAAGACTACGTGCCCATCATCCGCGACCCCAAGACCACGACTTCAGAGACAGAGGCTGTGTTCTATTTCCCCGGGTGCGGCTCTGAGCGTTTGTTCAGTCAAGTGGGCCTAGCCACGCAAGCCATGTTGTGGCACGCGGGCGTGCAAACCGTGTTGCCCCCCGGCTACCTGTGCTGCGGCTATCCGCAAAAAGGTTCGGGCCAGTTTGACAAGGCCGAGAAGATCATCACCGACAACCGCGTGCTGTTCCACCGCGTGGCCAACACGCTCAACTACCTCGACATCAAAACCGTGGTGGTGAGTTGTGGCACTTGCTTTGACCAACTGCAAAGCTACGAGTTTGACAAGATCTTCCCAGGCTGCCGCATTGTCGACATTCACGAGTTCTTGCTTGAAAAAGACATCAAGCTCAGTGCCGAACAACAGGCGGGCTATCTGTTCCACGACCCTTGTCACAGCCCTATGAAGCAGCAAGACCCCATGAAAACGGTCAAAGCGCTGGTGGGTAGTCAAGTGGTCAAGAGCGAACGCTGCTGCGGCGAGTCCGGCACGTTGGGGGTGTCCCGTCCGGATATCTCGACGCAGGTTCGCTTCCGCAAGGAAGAAGAATTGCAAAAAGACGAAGCCGCTTTGCGTGCCATGACCGGTCAAGCCAAGGGCAACATGAAGATCCTCACCAGCTGCCCCAGCTGCTTGCAAGGCTTGAGCCGCTACGGCGACGACTTGCAAAACGGTTTGCTCGAAGCCGACTACATCGTGGTCGAGATGGCGCGCAAGATGTTGGGCGAGCAGTGGATGCCCGACTACGTGGCCAACGCCAATGCCGGTGGCATTGAGCGCGTCTTGGTCTAACTCTCAGAAAGCACACGCATGGCTGGATTGCAAAAAAACACCCCCACGCCCCAAGACATCACGGTGCACGGCGCCTCACGTGTGTTGGAAGTCAGCTTTGCGGACGGCGCGAGCTTTCGCATCCCGTTTGAGCTGATGCGCGTCTACAGCCCCTCCGCCGAGGTGCAAGGCCACGGGCCTGGCCAAGAAGTGCTGCAAACCGGCAAGCGCGACGTGGGCCTCGAAGGTTTAGAGCCCGTGGGCAACTACGCCATCAAGCCCTTTTTCAGCGATGGTCACGAGAGTGGTTTGTTCACTTGGGAGTACTTGTATTTTCTGGGTTCTGAGCAAGACCAACTGTGGGCCGACTACGAGCGCCGCCTCAAAGAGGCGGGCACCGAGCGCGATGCGCCCATGCCTGAAAAGGGCGGCGCCAGCTGCAGCAGTCACGCACATTGATAAAATCGGCAAAATCATGAACACCACGCACTTCGGTTTTAAAACTGTCAACGAGCAAGAAAAGGCCCAGCACGTCCGTGGTGTGTTTGACTCTGTTGCGTCCAAATACGACGTGATGAACGACCTTATGTCCGCCGGCCTGCACCGCCTGTGGAAGCGTTACACCGTCATGGTGGCTGATTTGCGCGAGGGCTCGCAAGTGCTCGACATCGCAGGCGGCACGGGCGATTTGGCGATGGCCTTTGCTAAAAAAGTTGGCAAAACTGGCCGCGTGGTCCACACCGACATCAACGAAGCCATGCTGCGTACGGGTCGCGACCGCTTGCTCGACCATGGCTTGGCCTTGCCCACTTTGGTGTGCGACGCTGAAAAACTCCCGTTTCCAGACAACCATTTCGACGTGGTCAGCGTAGCCTTTGGCCTGCGCAACATGACGCACAAAGACGTGGCCTTGCGCGAAATGTGTCGGGTGCTCAAGCCTAACGGCAAGCTGCTGGTGTTGGAGTTTTCTAAGGTGGCCAAGCCCCTAGAGAAAGCCTACGACTGGTATTCCTTCAACATCTTGCCCAAGCTCGGCCAGATGATTGCGGGTGACGATGCCAGCTACCGTTACTTGGCTGAGTCTATTCGCATGCACCCCGGTCAAGAGGCGTTGAAATCCCTTATGAAACAAAGTGGCTTTGGCCATGTGGACTTTCACAACATGAGCGCCGGCGTGGTGGCGCTTCATGTTGGAATCAAGTGCTGATTCGATCAAGATAAATAGGAGACAACGAGATGAATAAACTTTGGACAACGATTTTGGTGCTCGCGATGGCGTTCACCTGCCTGCACGCTGAGGCCGCTAAACGCATGGGCGGCGGCAAATCCATGGGCCAGCAGTCCAGCAACGTGACGCAGCGCGAAGCTGCCAAGCCTGCACCTGCGGCTACGCCCAACGCTGCACCCCATGCACCCGCTGCAGCACCCGCTGCCGCGCCCAGCCGTTTTGGTGGCATGGGTGGCATGCTCGGTGGCTTAGCCGCCGGCCTGGGCTTGGCATGGTTGGCGCACTCGATGGGCTTTGGCGCTGAGTTTGGTCAGTTCTTGATGTTTGGTGTGTTGGCTTTGGTGGTCATGGTGGTGATTGGCATGGTCATGCGCCGTCGCCAGCAACCTGAATCGGCTCAGAACAGTCCATACGCCTTTGAAGGCGCTGGCGCTCCTGCTGAGCCACGCACACTGCCTCAGTACAACCCCAAGAACGTGGGCAACGACTCGTCGGCCCGTCCTGTGGACACACAAGCTGACTTTGCTCCCGCCGCCGGTGGTTCCATGATCGGTTCGGCCTTGGGGGGCAACCAAACTTGGGGCGTCCCCGCTGACTTTGACACGGCCGGCTTCGTCAACGCGGCCAAGCAAAACTTCATGACCCTGCAGCAAGCCTGGGACCGTTCGGACATTTCTTCGCTGCGCGCCATGATGACCGACAGCATGCTGGACGAAATCAAAGCGCAATTGGCGGAACGCGAGTCCACATCTGCTGGTCAAGTCAACCACACCGAAGTGATCATGCTCGACGCGCACCTGTTGGGCATCGAAGACGTGAGCAACAACTACATGGCTAGCGTGGAGTTCTCGGGCTTGATCCGTGAAGACGCTTCCTCTGGCCCCACACCGTTCCGTGAAGTCTGGAACATGACCAAACCCAAAGACGGCAGCTTGGGCTGGTTGGTGGCAGGTGTGCAAGCCTTGCAATAAGGCTTCATAAACAGGGAATAATTGGGGACTATGGCAACACAGTCCCCTTTTTCTTGGTTGGCCGATGCAGCAGACACGCTGCGCGCCCAACTACCCGCAGATTTCCCGCAATCGTTCACGCCGCCCCCATGGGCGGTGTCTGAAGTGCAGCAACGCGTGGTGCTCTTTTTAAACCATGTGCTCATGCAAGAGCCCGCTGCGCGGGAGCGTTTGCAGCGTCAAAAAGGGCGGCAGGTGCAAGTGTGCTGGCGCGACCAACTCTTTCAGTGCGCGTTCACCCCTGCTGGCCTGTTAGAACTCACCACACCGGATGGCGCTGGCAAAGTTGCTGACTTGATGTTGCGCGTCAACGAGCCGTCCCCCTTCGAGTTAGCCAAGACGGTGTTGCAAGGCGATAAGCCCGCGATTCGAATTGAAGGCGATGTGCAGTTGGCCGCGGAAGTGAACTGGTTGATCGACCATGTGCGCTGGGACCCGGAGGAGGACTTGTCCCGACTCATCGGTGATGCTCCCGCCCACACCTTGGCGCAAACTGCAAAGCGCGTTGTCGATGCGCTGCGCGCCTTTGTGCAACAACAAACCACGAAGGCTGCGCCATGATGACCCGATTGCTGCGCGGCATCTACATTGTCTTCATCGTCTTGCGTTACGGCTTGGATGAGTTGGTACTCAACAGCTTCCCAAGACCGGGCCTGCGTTTGCTGGCGCGCATCGTCTCGGTGGGACGTGACCTGTCCGCGCCCCGCGGCCAGCGCTTGCGTGAAGCGCTGGAACGCTTAGGCCCCATATTTGTTAAGTTCGGCCAGGTGCTGTCCACCCGCCGCGATTTGCTGCCCCCTGATATCGCCGACGAATTGGCTCACCTGCAAGACCGCGTGCCACCCTTTGCGTCGCATGAGGCCGTGACCATCATTGAGCGCGCATTTGGTCGCCCCCTCAACGAGGTGTTTGTCGACTTCACGCA
>CAIODK010000334.1 GCA_903856995.1 uncultured Burkholderiales bacterium | reverse complement strand
TTCAAAATCTCACCCAGGTTCGAATCCCCTTGACGCTCAATCTCTTCACGGCCAATCACAATTTTGCTGGCCGTCGATTCACGGCGTTGTTGCGAGTCGTTGTCTCGTCCACTGGCGATTTCAATACGCCCCAGATCGGTTGCAGGTGCGCTCGCCTGTTGCGCCAAAACGGCGGTAGCGGTGAGCGCAAAAGGCACCAAAAATGAACGAGTGAGAGTGGAAGCTTGCATTGGAAAAAGTTTACCGAGGTATCAATACCCTTGCCGTGTAAAGTTGAGGTTTTATTTATCCTGCATTCTCCATGAGCCAAGCTGCTGTGCCACACGCCTACGAAATCAAAAGTGCCTCGTTGCCCTTGGTCTCTTTTCTACTCAAAAACCCCGACACATCAGTCCTGCAAGCTGATATGGCACGCCGCTTAGGAGCCACGCCTGACTTTTTTGACAACGATCCAGTGGTCATCGACCTCAGCGTCTTAGAAGACCCCCACCATGCGCTCGACCTGCCCTCGGTGTGCCTGATGCTACGCACCTATCGCATGCTACCGGTGGCTGTACGCGGCGCAAATGAGTACCAATTAGCTCAAGCAAGCCAAGCTGGCTTGTTTGAAGCACGCGATTTGAGCATTCAGCCCCCCGCGGCTACCCGGGTAGAAACAGTGGTGCAAGAGGTGATTCGTGAAGTCGAAGTGGTGCGAGAGGTGCCAACCGGCAGCGGCTCAGCCATGGTCATCGACAAACCCGTGCGTTCAGGCCAACACGTGTATGCCAAAGGCCGTGATCTCATCGTGTTGGCGATGGTCAATCCTGGGGCAGAAATCATGGCAGATGGCCACATCCATGTGTACGCACCCCTGCGTGGCAAAGCCATTGCAGGTGCACGCGGCGATGAACAGGCGCGCATCTTCACCTCGTCCCTCGAAGCGGAGCTGATTTCGATTGCAGGCACCTACCGCACGAGCGACACGCCGTTGCCACCCGAAGTGGCCGGAAAGCCTGCGCAAATCAGCCTTCATGGCGATAAGTTGGTGATGCAAGCACTGTAAAATTGCAGATTAATTTTTCGAACAAACCTAGGGCTTTTTTCATGACAAAAATCGTGGTGGTGACTTCTGGCAAGGGCGGCGTGGGCAAGACCACAACCAGCGCCAGTTTTTCCTCTGGCCTCGCTTTGCGCGGCTTCAAAACGGTGGTCATCGACTTTGACGTCGGCCTGCGTAATCTCGACCTCATCATGGGTTGTGAGCGTCGCGTGGTGTATGACTTCATCAACGTCATCAACGGTGAAGCGACGCTGAACCAAGCCTTGATCAAAGACAAGCAGTGCGACAACTTGTTCGTGTTGGCCGCCTCCCAAACACGCGACAAAGACGCGCTCACCAAAGAAGGTGTGGAGCGCATCTTGAACGAACTCAAAGAGATGAAGTTCGATTACATCGTGTGCGACTCGCCTGCTGGTATCGAAATCGGCGCCATGATGGCCATGCACTTTGCAGACGAAGCGCTGGTGGTGACCAACCCTGAAGTGTCTTCGGTGCGTGACTCTGACCGTATCTTGGGCATGCTCAGCAGCAAGACACAACGCGCGATTGATGGCGCAACCCCCATCAAGGAACACCTGCTCATCACACGCTACAACCCGACACGCGTAGAAGACGGTCACATGTTGTCTCTCGAAGACATCCAAGACATCTTGCGCATTCCATTGATCGGCGTGATTCCTGAATCAGAAACTGTGTTGACTGCATCGAACCAAGGTTTGCCAGCGGTTCACTTGGAAAATACCGATGTATCGGAAGCCTACAAAGACGTGATCAGCCGCTTCTTGGGCGAAGACATTCCCATGCGCTTTACCGAATACGTCAAACCAAGTTTGCTCAAACGTATGTTTGGTGGGAAGTAAGCCATGTCCCTACTCTCTTTCTTACTCGGCGAGAAGAAAAAAACCGCAAACGTTGCCAAAGAACGCTTGCAGTTCATCCTCACTCACGAACGCACAGGTCGCAATCCACAGCCCGACTACCTGCCAGATTTACAGCGTGACTTGGTCGCCGTGTTGTCCAAATACGTGAAGATCAATCCAAATGACATCAAAGTCAACTTGGAGCGTCACGGCAACCTTGAAGTACTCGAAGTCAAAATCGAACTTCCCGATTGAGGTTTTTAAACCCACCAAAAACAAAAGCGTCCCGAGGGACGCTTTTTGTTTGGCTTTGATAAGCAGCGGGCGGGTTAACCGCCCTTGCTTGAACGCTTGCCAGGGTTCTTTTTGCTACGTGTCGCAACACCGCGCTCAAGACTCACACGTTGACCACGGCCACCGGTGCGCGGCGTAGTGCCTGGCAAAGGTGTTGGTGCTGGTGAGCGTTGGCGATCGGCTTCGGTGACGATTTTGTTTCCCATGAAATTTCCAGATAAAAAGTTACAGCCTCTAATTAGGCCACAGGTTCGGTGCATTTTCGCATGCAACCACCCATAATCGACTAAAACAGGGGCTTTTATGAATCCAAAGATCAGCGAATTACTCGCGCGCATCCAGCAAATGGAGTCAGAGATTGAGCTAGAGATGAAGCGCAAACGCGCTGAACTGCAAGCGGATTTCGAAGAAACACGCGTCAAATTCGAGCGGGAGGTGCTGGAACAGCAACGCCGCTTCAAAACGGGCATCATTGCCTACCTGCTTTCTGCAGATTTGCTGAGCGTTTTAACAGCCCCTGTGATTTACGCCGTCCTGGTGCCTATGCTCCTGCTGGACCTGTTCATCACGATCTACCAGCACATTTGCTTTCGGGTCTATGGCATCCCACGCGTCAAACGCAGCGACTATTTTGTGTATGACCGCGCACATTTGGCTTACCTGAATTTGATTGAGAAAATCAACTGCGCCTACTGCTCGTACGGCAACGGCCTGATGGCCTATGGCCGCGAAGTGGTGGCTCGCACTGAACAGTATTGGTGCCCCATCAAACATGCCCGTAAAGTGATGGGCGCCCACCCCTACTACACCGGCTTTGTCGACTTTGGCGATGCCGAAAGCTACCAGAGCGAGCTAGAGCACCTGCGTCATAAACTTACTGAACTTAACAATACACCTGAATAACGTGCCCACGCCTCATGCCACACACAGACACAATTGACAAACGCTTGATGGACTTAGAAATTAAGGCCAGTTTCACCGAAGATTTGGTGGAGCAGCTCAACCAAACTATTTTTCAACAACAACAGCAAATTGATGCTCTCATTCGAGAAATGAGTCAACTTCGCCAGCAAGTCCCAGATGGTGGCTCTGGCGGCTTTCGTAGCGCACGCGATGAGTTACCTCCTCACTATTGATCCCCTGTCAGCAGGCTCTGCCCGTCAAGTGCAGGAGCTCGCGCTCTTTGCGCTTTACCGGCTAAGTGCATACGCCGTCATCCACTTGATTGATGATGCGGCCATACTGTCCCTCATCTTCGTTTGAACCTACACAGGAAATATCACATGTCCAAAATCATAGATTACTACTTTGCCCCACAAAGCCCTTGGGTTTATTTAGGACACAAACGCCTGGTGGAGATTGCCAAAGCTGCGGGGGCCTCGATACGCGTCATGCCGATGGATTTGGGCCAGGTTTTCCCTCTCTCCGGCGGCCTTCCTTTGGGTAAACGTGCGCCGCAACGCCAAGCCTATCGCTTGGTGGAGTTGACACGTTTCAGCCGAGCACTAAATCTGCCACTCAACCTGCACCCCAAGTACTTCCCCGTCGCGGGCGATGATGCCGCCCGCCTCATCATCGCCGTGGATATGCATCACGGAACGAACGCGGCCCTCGCCATCACAGGGGCCGTGCTGTTAGCGGTGTGGCACGAAGAGCGCAACATCGCAGATGCAGATACCTTGGCTTCCTTGCTGGCGGAGCAGCAGCTAGATGCGGCGTGCATGGCCCTGTCACGCACGCCAGAGGTTCAAGCCCGCTACGTCGGCTACACGCAAAGCGCGATCGACGCCCAGGTGTTTGGTGCCCCCAGCTACGTCGTGGACGGTGCGTTGTTCTGGGGCCAAGACCGTTTGGACTTCGTGGCGCAACAACTCAAGGCTTAAAGCAAAGCCCAGAAACAATTCAGCCACCGAAGTTGCACACAAGGTGCAACGCGGTGGCTGAATGCCGTTTTAGCGGTGGCTAATTAACGGGGAGTGCGTGGCTTAGGAGCGCGTTTTTTAGCGTCAAAACCGCCACCAAACGACTTGCCAGCAGCTGGACGTGCTGGTTTGTCGAACGGTGTGCGACCTGCTTCAAACGGAGCACGTGGGCCACGGGCTGGGGCACGGTCGTCAAAGCTGCGCGGTGCGCGGTCTTCAAAGCTACGTGGTGCACCGAAGTTACCACGTGGTGCGCCCTGACCTTCGCCAAAGTTGCCACGTGGTGCACCTTGACGTGGCTCGAACGAGTTGCCACGACGGTCATCGGAACGGTTGTTGTCTTGACGACCTTCGAAACGATTTTCAGTGCGTCCTTCAAAGCGCCCTTCTGAACGAGGTTCGAAGCGGCCTTGGCCATTACCTTCAAAGCGACCGCCACCACCACCAAATTTATTGCCGCCGCCGAAACCGCCGCCGCCGCCAAACTTGCTACCGCCGCCGAACTTGCCGCCACCTTTGCGGTCATAGTCACGACCACCGCCACCGCCACGTTGCTCGAGGCGTTGTGTAGGCTCCATGCCTGGAATCACTTCAGCAGTGAACTGCTGGCGTGTGTAGGCTTCGATGTCAAAAATCTTACGCTTGTCGCGGAATTCGGCCAAAGTCACAGCCAGACCGTCACGGCCTGCACGACCGGTACGACCGATGCGATGGGTGTAATCCTCTGACTTCATAGGCAAGCCAAAGTTGAACACGTGTGTCACAGTAGGCACATCAATGCCGCGGGCGGCAACGTCTGTCGCCACCAAGAACTGCACTTGACCTTGACGCAAAGCCATCAAACGACGGTTACGCAAACCTTGACTCAACGCGCCGTGCAAAGCAACAGCCGAGAAACCTTCTTGTTGCAAGTCATTCGCCAAGCCGTCGCACTCGATTTGGGTGCTGGCAAAGATGATGGCTTGGTTGATGGTGGTGTCACGCAAGAGGTGATCCAACAAACGGCGCTTGTGTTGCGCGTTGTCAGCCCAATGCAGCACTTGGCGAATGTTGCTGTGCTTCTCTTGAGGTGAGTCAATTTGAATGCGTTGGGGTTGACGCATAACGCGTGTGGCCAACTGTTGAATGCGCGGCGCGAAAGTGGCGCTGAACATCATGGTTTGCTTGCGATCAATGGTGAGTTGGTTGATTTCAGCCAAGTCATCCGAGAAACCGAGATCCAACATACGGTCAGCTTCGTCCACCACCAAGAATTGAACTTTGTCCAATTTGATTTGCATGGAGCGTTGCAAGTCGAGCAAGCGACCTGGGGTTGCCACCACCAAGTCAGCATTTTGCAATTTAGCGATCTGCAACTGGTAAGGCATGCCACCCACCACGTTGGCCACGCGCAAACCACGGCAATGCTTGACCAAGTCGATCGCGTCATGCGCCACCTGTTGAGCCAATTCGCGGGTTGGGCAAACAATCAAAGCGCCGGGTGTAGGTGCTTTGAAGTTACGTGTGTTGGTCGGGTCTTTGCGCTTAGCGCGCTTAGGGGACTCTTCACCATTGGCAGCAGCATCAGCCACGAGCTTGTCCCAAGCGGCTTTGTCAGCGGCTTCGGCTTCGGCTTGTTGTTGAAGCAATGTGTGCAACACGGGCAACAAGAAGGCTGCTGTTTTGCCGCTGCCTGTTTGACTAGACACCATCAAATCGATGTAACCGATTTTGGCGTCAGCATTGGCCGATGGCAAAGCCAAAGGAATGGTTTTGAGCTGAACGCTGGTTGGTTGGGTGTAACCCAAGTCAGCCACAGCTTGCACCAACTCAGGTGCTAAGCCCAGTTCGACGAAACCGTTAGGCACGTCTGCTTGTTCAACAGCCACTTCAGCGTGAACGCTGTCAGTGGAAACCGCGTCTTGAGCGGGCATAGAAATAATTTCGGCAGGCGCAAATTCGCCTGTCACATTCAAAGTGTCAGTCATGATTTTTTCTCGCACGTGAGCGCCGCAAGTTGTGCGGCTGCTCCGTTCTAGGTTAAAAAACATCAACCATCAAACGGAACCTGCTCTGACCCGCTAGGGGTTTATTCAGTGCGTGGGGCTCAATTGGTGAGCCCGGTGAATGAAGGGAGATGTACAAATTCACTACGTTTTGTAGTGAAGACCGCAATTATGGCACGGATTCGGGTTTTTACCTAATCCAACTTCAAAAAGTGCTCTCGGTAGTGCAACATTTCGTCGATGGACTCATGCACATCGGCCAGCGCCGTGTGCTTTTGGGCCTTTTTAAAGGCGTTCAAAACTTCCGGTTTCCAACGGCGTGACAGCTCTTTGAGCGTGCTCACATCCACGTTGCGGTAGTGAAACCAGGCTTCGAGCTTGGGCATGTATTTGTTCAAAAAGCGCCTGTCTTGCCCAATGGTGTTGCCGCACATGGGCGAGACGCCTTTGGAGACATAGGGCTTCATGAAGGCGATGAGCTGCTCTTGCGCTTGCTCTTCTGTCACGGTGGATGCTTTGACTTTGTCAATCAAACCACTCTTGCCATGGGTGCCTTTGTTCCAAGCGTCCATCTTGCTGAGCAACTCATCGCTTTGATGAATCACAAACACAGGGCCTTCAATGCGCACAGATAAATCGGGGTTGGTGACGATGACGGCAATTTCGAGCAAACGCTCGCGCTCGGGGTCAAGGCCAGACATTTCGCAATCGAGCCAAACCAAGTTCAAGTCGGACTTGGCAAGTTGAGGAACGGCAGGCGACAGAGGGGTAGTAGCAACTTCAGACATTGGCCAGATTGTCGCTCATCACACACCGCCCGCTTCATCTAAACTCACCCACCATGACGAACCCCTCTCTCGCGATGACCTTGGCACTGGCTGCCGTGCTGGTGGCCAACCTGCTCACCAAACTTTGGCTCAGCGGCCGCCAAGTCCGCCACGTGGCACAGCACCGCGCACACGTGCCTGATGCTTTTGCACACACCATCAGCCTCGAAGCGCATCAAAAAGCGGCCGACTACACGCTGGCGAAATCGCGCGTGGGCTTGATCGATTTGGCGTTAGATGCCATCACACTCATGGCGTGGACCCTGCTCGGCGGCCTAGACCTGCTCAATCAAGTCACTCTCAATTGGCTGGGCGAAGGCATGGGCCAGCAAGTGGCGTTGGTGGTGAGCTTTACCTTGATCGGCGGCTTGATCGGGCTGCCCTTGTCGTTGTACCAAACCTTTGGAATTGAGCAACGCTTTGGTTTCAACAACACCACGCCCAAGCTGTGGGTGAGCGACATGCTCAAAGGCTTGTTGGTGGGCATGGTGCTGGGCTTGCCCATTCTTTGGCTCGTGCTGTGGCTCATGCAAGCCGGTGGCGCTCTGTGGTGGCTCTATACCTGGGCGGCACTGGTGATCTACCAGCTGTTTGTGATGTGGATCGCGCCCAACGTCATCATGCCTCTTTTTAACAAATTCACACCGCTGGAAGATGCCACGCTGAAAGCGCGCGTCACCGCCTTGATGAATCGTTCTGGTTTCACCGCCAAAGGTTTTTTTGTGATGGACGGCAGTCGACGCTCGGCCCACTCCAACGCCTTCTTTACCGGCTTAGGGGCTGCCAAACGCGTGGTGTTTTTTGACACCTTGCTCGCGCAACTCAACGGGGACGAGATGGAGGCCGTGCTTGCGCACGAGTTGGGCCACTTCAAGCACCGCCATATCTTGAAAATGATGGCCACCAGTTTTGCCACCAGCCTTGCAGGCCTCGCCTTATTGGGCTGGGTGTCTCAACAAGTTTGGTTCTACACCGGTCTGGGCGTGCTGCCCAATTTAAGTGGCGATAACAGCGCCTTGGCCTTGCTGCTGTTCATGTTGGTTCTGCCTTTGTTCACATTTTTTGTTTCGCCCTTGTCGGCCAGACGCTCACGAAAATTTGAGTTTGAAGCTGACGCCTATGCCGTCGCCCACAGCGATGGGCAAGCTTTAGCCAGCGCGCTGCTCAAGCTGTACAAAGACAATGCATCCACCCTCACGCCCGACCCTTGGTATGTGGCGTTTTATTACTCACATCCACCCGCGTCTCAACGCTTGGCACGGATGGCGGCATGAAAAAAACCGGCCTTGTGGTGGCCAGCCACGGACGTCACTGCGTGGTGGAAACACCCGACGGCGAGCGTCGTATTTGCCATCCACGCGGCAAGAAAAGCCAAGTCGTGGTGGGCG
>CAIODK010000333.1 GCA_903856995.1 uncultured Burkholderiales bacterium | reverse complement strand
TAGTTGTTACACATCACCTGAAGCTGATTACAGCCGTTTCATTGCGTTTGCTAACGCTGGGCAAAATTCCAATGCAGAAGCGATTTCAAAAGCCCTCGTTAAACATATTGAAGACGCAGCTATCCGAGGCGTATCTCAAGAACAGTTAGAGCGAGCACGGCTCACCGAATTAAATAGTTTTCAGCGTGCGTTGGATGCTCATGAAAAGATAGCTGATCTGGTTTCAGAATTCGAGGTTGCTGGGGATTGGCGACTTTTTCTTTGGGCCCGTGATGTCGTTAACTCAATCACTCTTGACGAAGCGAACCAAGCTCTGCGTAAATGGTTGGTGTCGACCAATAGGGGCGACGTTCTTTTAAGTCATTCAGAGGCAATTACGCCACTGGACTTCCCTAGGCCGACCGATGCAAAAAAGAGGGTGCTGAATACGGCATGGCCAAGCATCTTCTCCTCTGCCGCCCCTCCGCCAAAGAGTTTGATTGAACTTTCACAATCGACTCAAATTCTCGAACTAGATGGACAAAGAGCTAAAGCTGCGCTCATCTCTCGGAAAACTCAAGGCGACAAAGTATGGATTTTCATGGAGAACGACTATGGAAATCTGTCCTCTCTCGCCGATAGAAAAACGGCGTGTCATGCGGCAAGTTCACTTGTGAAATATGGTGGAAACGGCCTTAGCCGTGATGAGCTTAGTTCACGCATGGAGAAACTTCAAGCCATTTGGCAGATCAGTCTTTCAGGCGTAGCCCTAGAGGTGCCAAGAAAGAACTTAGAAGAGGCATTCACAACTTTGTTTTATGTATGGGCTTCTCCGGACTTGGCCGTGTCTGAATTTGATAGGTACAAAGCAACTCAATTAGCAATGTATGAATCAAGTCTTATGAATCCTGTCAAGGTCGCGGACAACGACACTCGGATGCGATTCGACAATTATCCAAATGGGCATTGGAGTAAGCCTCAGTCTTTTGGGGAATTAATTGAAGAAATAAATAAACTATCGTATGAAGAGGTTCAGCGTTGTCGCAATGATTTTTCAAATATTTCTCATGCACGTATCGGTATTGTTGGAAATATTCGCGAAGATGAAATCAAGGCACTATGGAAAAAAACTGGGTTGTCTAAACCATCTCGCATTAGCTATGAAAGAATTCCAAATCCGCCAGCGCCGGTATCTGTTGATGTGACTCCGATCAAAGTGGTAATGCCCGACACGACTAATGCGAAAGTCACGGGCACAACAGTTGTCGCGATCAATAGAAATTCAGATGACTTTCCAGCACTTCAGATCGCAGTGGATGTGATTGGCGGAAGCTCCAGTAGTTTGATTTGGAAACAACTGAGAGAAATAGACGGACTCGCTTACTCATCTGGGATGTACATAGTTCCTTCGTCATTTGAGGATCGCTCTACGATTCAGCTATTTGCCACTTCCTCAAGCGGGAACGCCGAGAAAACTTTAAATCGCTTGAAGTCGATCCTCTCTCGTGCGTTAGAGGAAGGCTTCACTCCAGATCAAATTAAAAAAGCAAAAGAAATTTGGGCAGAGAAACGCAAGGCATTTCTAGGTATGGAACGTGATTTTGCATCGACACTCACTGCTTCTTTGTATGACGAATATGGTTTTTCAGAAATGGCAAAGTTCGATGAGAAAATTTCACTGATCGACAACAAGCAAGCCTCTAATGCAATTCAAAAGTATTTAAAACCCTCATCAATCGTGTGGGCTACGGGCCAAGGAAAGTAGTTTTTATAAATCTCAAGATGCGAAGATTTATTTGAAGTGTCACAGCTAGGTGACACAAATCAGCGATTGGCAGACAGATGATGTCGGTTAAGCCTTGCCTAGCCTCATTCGAGGAAGAAAAGGTGACGGGCCCGACCCCCAGCACTGGCTCTACGGTTAGGGCTGCTTGGTTCCCCATCTGACCCGGTTGGCCGCTTCACCATGTGGGGAGGCCCGTCGATGGCTATTGTAGGTCACATAGAATGCTCAGCTTATGTCGTACCTCGTGCTTGCCCGCAAATATCGCCCCAAAACCTTCACCGAGATGGTGGGGCAAGAGCACGTCGTGCAGGCCCTGACCAATGCGTTGACCACCCAACGTTTGCACCACGCGTATTTGTTCACGGGTACACGTGGCGTGGGCAAAACCACGGTGTCGCGCGTGCTCGCCAAATCGCTCAATTGCCAAGGCGTGGACGGTACTGGCGGCATCACCGCTAATCCTTGTGGTGTCTGCCAAGCCTGTACCGACATCGATGCGGGCCGCTTTGTGGACTACACCGAGCTGGACGCTGCCTCCAACCGTGGCGTGGACGAAGTGCAGAGTTTGCTTGAGCAGGCCGTGTACAAGCCCGTGCAAGGCCGCTTCAAGGTCTTCATGATTGACGAGGTGCACATGCTCACCAACACCGCGTTCAACGCGATGTTGAAGACCCTCGAAGAGCCGCCCGAATATTTGAAATTTGTGCTGGCCACCACGGACCCGCAAAAAGTGCCGGTCACGGTGTTGTCGCGCTGCTTGCAGTTCAACCTGAGACCCATGGCCCCCGAGACGGTGCTGGACCACTTGGGTCATGTGTTGGCGCAAGAACAGATTTCCTCTGAACCACAAGCCTTGCGGCTGTTGGCGCGCGCTGCGCGTGGCTCCATGCGCGATGCGTTGAGCCTGACCGACCAAGCCATTGCCTACGGCGGTGGTCAATTGCAAGAAGCCTCGGTGCGCCAAATGTTGGGCAGCGCCGACCGCTCACATGTGTTCCGTCTCATCGAGGCTTTGGCCCATGGGGATGGCAAATCGGTGGTGGACACCTCTGAAGCTCTACGCCTGAATGGATTGAGTGCCGCCGCCACGCTAGAAGACATGTCGATGGTTTTGCAACGCATGGCTGTGTTGCAAGCCGTGCCCGACATGGCCGAGGCCGATGCGACTGACCCCGAAGCGGCAGAGATGGTCCGTTTGGCAGGCGTGATGCCGCCGGATGAAACGCAGCTGTTGTACAGCTTGAGTCTGCATGGTCGCCAAGAGCTGGGGTTGGCCCCAGACGAATACGCCGCACTCACGATGGTGCTGCTGCGCCTCTTGGCGTTTAAACCACAGGCTTCGAATTCAGCTTCAACCTCGGCTGAAAAAAAAACTCTAATTAATCCCGAACGCGTGGTTTCGGCCGCTGCCGCAGCACCAGCACCAGCACCAGCACCTGCACCTGCACCTGCACCAATAGTGCAGCAATCCGTGGCCCCCGTGCAGGCGTTACCTGTGCGCGACATGCATCCGCGTGAAGTGGCACCTTGGGAGGATGACCCCAGTTACGACCCAGAGGCTGGTTCCAGCCAAGACTTTGACCACGATTCAGACGCTGCGGTGGTCGCCATGCCCGTGCGCCAGCAAGCTGAGCCCAGTGTTACGTTTGAACGTCAAGCTCCGACGACCGAAGTGCCGCAGATCGTGGCCACGCCTGAGGGCGAGTTTTGGCACCGGTTGGTGATGGACATGTCAGGCGCCGAAACCATCAACGCCTTGGTGCGTGAGCTGGGTTTGCAGTCGCAATTGGTGGGGCGTGACACCGACACGTGGATGCTGCGCGTGGAGCGCGAGTCGCTCAACAGCACCACGAGTCGGGAGCGTTTGCAAGCTGCCTTGGCCACCGCAGGCTATCCCGTTCGTTTGACTGTGGAGGTGGGCCGTGTGCAAGATAGCCCCGCCAAGCGCAACGCTGCGGCTGCAGCCGAACGCCAAGCGGGGGCGGAGGCCATCATCCTCAACGATGCGTATGTTCAAAGTTTGATGCATGATTTTGGGGCCAAAGTTGTGCCCGGTAGCATCAAACCTGTTTAGTTTTTTAGTTTGTAAAAGGAAAAAGACATGTTCAACAAAGGACAACTCTCCGGTTTGATGAAGCAAGCACAAGCCATGCAGGAGAACTTGAAAAAAGCACAAGAAGAGCTCGGCTCCGTTGAAGTGACTGGCGAATCCGGTTCTGGCTTGGTCAAGGTCTTGATGACGTGCAAGCACGATGTCAAGCGCATCACCATCGACCCCAGCCTTTTGGCCGACGACAAAGACATGCTCGAAGACTTGGTGGCCGCGGCCTTCAACGACGCTGTGCGCAAAGCCGCTGAAACCAGCGAAGCTAAGATGAGCAAGCTCACTGCTGGCTTGCCACCTGGCTTGAAATTGCCGTTCTAAATGAGCGACACATCCGTGCTCGAAGGCCTGATTCAGGCCCTGCGTCGTTTGCCTGGCGTGGGTGTGAAATCTGCTTCGCGCATGGCGTATCACTTGTTGCAG
>CAIODK010000332.1 GCA_903856995.1 uncultured Burkholderiales bacterium | reverse complement strand
TTGGCAAGGTGCCGACATGCTGGCGCATTACCCCAATGGGGCAGCGCCAATCGTGCGCGGTGAAGCTGTTAACACAGCCACCACGTATGGCTACGACAGCGTCACCATGATGCAAGAAACAAAAACAACCGTTTGCGATGTGGAGAAGGCTTAAAGCTTTCCACACACACAGGAGTAAAACATGGCAAGAATGAAATTTATCTGTGATGCAGAGCGCTGCATTGAATGCAACGGGTGTGTCACGGCTTGTAAAAATGAACACGAAGTGCCTTGGGGCGTCAATCGCCGCCGCGTGGTCACATTGAACGACGGTGTGCCCGGCGAGAGATCCATCTCTGTGGCGTGCATGCACTGCTCCGATGCACCTTGCATGGCAGTGTGCCCCGTCAACTGTTTCTATCGCACCGAAGAAGGTGTGGTCTTGCACGACAAAGACGTCTGCATCGGTTGCGGCTACTGCTCCTACGCATGCCCGTTCGGCGCCCCTCAGTTCCCAAGTGCTGGCACTTTCGGTGTTCGCGGCAAGATGGACAAATGCACCTTCTGCGCAGGCGGCCCTGAAGCCAATGGCAGCCAAGCCGAGTTTGAAAAATATGGCCGCAACCGCCTGGCCGAGGGCAAGCTGCCCGCCTGTGCCGAAATGTGCTCGACCAAAGCCTTGCTCGCCGGCGATGGCGATGTGGTGGCCGACATCTTCCGCAGCCGCGTGGTCAAGCGCAACAAGGGTGCTGAAGTGTGGGGATGGGGCACGGCATACGGCTCCAAGCAAGCGGGTCAAGCGCCTGCCAAAGTTGAAGGAGTGAAGAAATGATCAAGTGCATTCCCCTCATCTTGCTGAGCATGGTCGCGCTCACCGCTTGCGGTGAAAAGGCCCAAACCCTCGGTACCAAAAACGATGCCACCTCTTACAGCGGTGCCACCAATAGCTTTGTAGCGTCTGGGTGGACCGCCGGCGATAAAAATAGCTGGGAGCAGCACTTGCGTGCACGCGCCCAATACGGCCAGAACGACAACACACGCGCACCGTGAACAGGGAGTCCACCATGTCACGCTCTTTTCAATCGTTGTTGTGTGCCGCGTTGACGGTGTTCGCACTGTCGGCTGTCGCGCAAGACAAAGCGCCTGCTGCGGCTCCGGCCGTGCAGAGCGTCAACATCCAAGACGTCAAACCTGACGCCAGCGATGCGCCCGGCTACGCCACGCAAACCAATGGTGAACGTGGCAAAGTCCAACCCGGTAACAACGCGCCTATGTGGCGTGCCGTGGGTGCTGGCATGGAAGGCTACAGCAGCCTGCCCAAGTCAGAAGCGCCAGAAGCCGGCGTGTTGATTCAACCCTTTGTTCAGTACCCTGGGTCACGCCTCACCAATGGTGGCGAGGCTTGGCGTCAAGTTCGCAATAACTGGATCATTCCTTATGGCGGCTCGCTGCTGTTAGTCGCGTTGGGTGCGGTGGCCGTTTTCTACTGGCGCAAAGGCGCGATCAAAGTGCACGGTGCGCCTACGGGTGTTGAAATTGAACGATTCACACCGTTCGAACGCTCGGCCCACTGGACCAACGCGATTGCGTTTGTGACCTTGGCCATCTCTGGCATCTTCATGGCCTTTGGCAAGTTCTTCATTCAACCCGTCATTGGCGATACGCTGTTTGGCTGGATCACCTACGTGTTGAAGAACGCGCACAACTTTGCCGGTCCTTTGTTTGCGGTGTCCTTAACGGTTGTGTTTTTCACTTTCCTGAAAGACAACTGGCCAAGTAAGGATGACTGGGCCTGGATCCGTCACGCAGGGGGCATGTTTGGTGGCAAAGAAACCCCGTCGCATCGTTTCAACGCTGGCGAAAAAGTGGTGTTCTGGGGAGGCGTCTTCGCACTCGGTTTGGTGGTGGTGGCTTCGGGCTTCGTGCTCGACAAAATCCTTCCCTTCCTGGTGTATGAGCGCAGCACCATGCAAATGGCCCACATGGTTCATGCCGTGGCCACGATGCTGATGATGGCGATGTTCATTGGTCATATCTACATGGGCACCATCGGCATGGAGGGTGCTTACGACGCCATGCAAACCGGCTATGTGGACGAGACGTGGGCCAAAGAGCACCATGGGCTCTGGCACGACGACATCAAAGCTGGCAAGATCCCCGCGCACCGCACCGAGTCTGACTCGGGCAACACAGTGCACGTTTAATTGCGCTGAACAGGAGAACCGATATGAACAAAACACTCATTGCTTGGATCTTGGCGGCGGTCAGCGTCACGGCCTTTGCCAAATTGCCTGCACCTAATGATGAAGCCAAAGCCAAAGCCGCTGAAGCCGCTGCCAAAACAGCACACGCCGGCAAGGCTGATGGCTACTTGTTGTGCAAGTCGCAAGACAAAGTTGCGGCTCACGTGCAAAGGACCAACAAAGCCAAAGCAACCGGCAAGCCTGTGGCCACACCCCCTTGCGCGGACCCCGGTAAGTTTGTCTACACCCCGCCTGAGGCCGCACCTGCAGCCGCAGCGGCGCCCGCACCTGCAGCCCCCGCTGCACCTGCAGCAGCACCGGCTAAAAAGTCGTAATCCACACAGTCACGCTGTACATCGGGCCGCGCCGCAAGGTGTCGGCCCTTTTTTGTTGTAGCCTGTCGTCCTATGACTCTTGCTTCCCCCCTTCCTCATCTGACCCAAGCCAAGGCTTCGTTGACGCGCCAAATCGAAGTATTAAACGAGCATGGCGTGCGCGAGGTGGTCTCTATCCCTGCTGAGCGTGCGCTCACCGTGTACGTCGACAACCGAGAAATCGTCACACTCATGACCTTGGGTGCGTACCCTGAGCTGCTGGTGCTGGGTTACTTGCGAAATCAACGCTTGGTCAACCACGTGAACGAGGTGGACTCAATCACTGTGGATTGGGATGCGGGTGAGGATGGTGCAGGAGCGGCAGCTGTCAAAACCCGCCATGGTATTGCCGACATTCAAGCGCGCACACAGAAGCGCGTGGTCACCACCGGCTGCGGCCAAGGCAGCGTGTTTGGTGATTTGATGGAAGAGATTGACACCTTGACTCTGCCCGATGCGCGCATCACCCAAGCACGTTTGTACGCAGTGATCAACGGGATACGGCTACAAGAAAGCACCTATAAGTCGGCAGGGTCGGTGCATGGTTGCGCGCTGTTCGCAGGCGAAACCATGCAAGTGTTTGTGGAAGACGTGGGCCGCCACAACGCCATCGACACCATCGCAGGATGGATGTGGATGCATGGCGTGGCCTCCGACGCGGCGTCGATTTTCTACACCACCGGACGCTTGACCAGCGAGATGGTGATGAAATCCGCTCAGATGGGTGTGCCAGTGGTGGTGTCGCGCAGCGGCATCACACAAATGGGCTATGACTTGGCGCAACGATTGCAGCTTTGCACGATTGGCCGTGCCACCAACAAACATTTCTTGTGCTACACCGCCCACGAGCGGTTGGTGTTAGACCCTGCGTTGGCGCAGGGTGGTGTGCATCGTCAGGCCTTCCTATGACCGGTAGCAAGCACGTGGGCGTGTCGTGGTGGACACAGGCTTGGCGCACCTTATGGCGGGATGCCCGTGCGGGCGAGCTACGTTTGCTGGTGGTCGCCGTTGCCTTGGGCGTGGCAGCCCTTAGTTCAGTCAGCTTTTTGGCAGACCGATTGAACGCAGGTTTGCAGCGCGATGCAGCACAGCTTCTGGGGGGCGACGCGGTGGTGGTGAGCGATCAAGTCACACCCGACCATATCGTGCAACACGCCAACGCCGCAGGTTTGCAAAGCGTGAGCACCTTGAGCTTTCCCACCATGGCGCGTGGCCAAGCCAAAGAGGGCACAGAAAGCAACAGCCGTTTGGTCGCGCTCAAAGCAGTGGCGACGGGCTATCCCTTGCGTGGTGATTTGACGGTAGCCGACTCGCTGCAACAAGCGCAACTGGCCAGCGACACGGGCAACCCCGCAGGGCAGAAAACCAATGTCATACCTGCCCTTGGGGAGGCTTGGGTGGCGCAGGGCGGTTTAGAAGCCTTGAGTCTTGATGTGGGTGACACGCTCATGCTGGGCAACAGCCGCTTGCGCATCAGCCGTGTGCTGGTGCAAGAGCCGGACCGCGGTGCGGGCTTCATGAACTTCGCGCCGCGTGTGATGGTGAACACCGCCGACCTGGCGGCCACAGGCTTGGTGCAACCCGCCAGTCGCGTGACTTGGCGCTTCGCGGTCGTAGGCCAAGAATCTGCCGTGAAAGACTTTTCAGAGTGGGCCGAGGTTGAAAGCAAAAAACCAGACGTGCGCGGCGTGCGTGTGGAGTCACTCGAAGCGGGCCGTCCTGAGATGCGCCAAACCTTGGACCGTGCGGCCAAGTTTTTAAATCTCGTCGCCTTGCTGGCGGCCTTGCTGAGTGCCGTGGCCGTGGCCTTGGCGGCTCGCGCATTTGCCGCGCGCCATTTGGATGACTGCGCCATGCTGCGTGTGTTGGGTTTGAGTCAACGTCACATTGCGCTGTCCTACAGCGCAGAATTTGTGTGGGTGGGCACCTTTGCCAGTGTGCTGGGCTTGGTGCTGGGCTATGCCGTGCATCTGCTGTTTGTGAGCTTGCTCAAAGGCTTGGTCGACACCGATTTGCCCGCCCCCAGCGTCTGGCCCGTGGTGTACGGCTTGGGTACGGGGCTGACCCTGTTGCTCGCCTTTGGCCTGCCACCCGTGCTGCAACTGGCCAGCGTGCCCGCGCTGCGAGTGATGCGACGCGATGTCGGTGAGCTCAAAGCCACCACCCTCAGCGTGTGGGCCTTGGGGCTCACAGGTTTTGCGGTGTTGTTGATTGCCGTCAGCCGTGACCTGGAACTAGGCCTCATGGTGGTGGGCGGCTTTGCAGCTGCTGTGCTGTTGTTTGCCGGCATGGCGTGGTTGGCCGTGGTGGTTCTGCGACGCAGCGTGGTGGAGGGCGCGGCCCCGCCGTGGCTGATGCTGGCCACCCGACAGGTCAGCGCACGCCCGATGTATGCGGTGGTGCAGGTGAGCGCGTTGGCGGTGGGTCTGTTGGCCTTGGCGTTGCTGGTGTTGCTGCGCACCGACCTCATCAGCAGCTGGCGCAATGCCACGCCTGTCGATGCGCCGAATCGTTTTGTCATCAACATCCAACCCACGCAAGCCGAACCGTTTTTGAAAACGCTGCGTGAAGCGGGGGTCAACAAGCTCGACTGGTACCCCATGGTGCGCGGTCGTTTGGTGGCGGTGAACGACAAGACGGTGACCCCCGAAAGCTACACCGACGAACGCGCCAAGCGTTTGGCTGACAGAGAGTTCAACGTGTCCTTCAGCTCGGATCAGCCCGAACACAACACCGTGGTCGGTGGCGCATGGCAAGCCGAAGACCCTGAAGGTTTGAGCATTGAAGAAGGCGTGGCAAAAACCTTGAACCTCAAGCTAGGCGACAGCTTGCGCTTTGACATCGCCGGCATGTTGCGCGAAGCACGCATCACCTCGGTGCGGCGTGTCGACTGGACCTCCATGCGCGCCAACTTCTTCGTCATGTACCCCGTGAGCCGCTTGACCACGGATGCTGGCTTTGATGTGCCCACCACTTACATCGCTGCATTTCGCGCACCCCAGCGTGTGACGGGGCAGAGCTTTGACAACCAACTCACGCGCAACTATCCCAACATCACCAACGTCGACATGGGCGCCACCTTGAACCAAGTGCAAAGCGTGCTCGCCCAAGTGGTGAGCGCGGTGGAGTTTTTGTTCTTGTTCACCCTGGCCGCAGGCTTGGTGGTGTTGTTTGCAGCCGTCACCGCCACACGCGAAGAACGTGCACGTGAATACGCCGTGCTGCGCGCCTTGGGCGCATCGAACCAACTGCTGGCCCGTGTGCAACGTGCCGAGCTGGCAGGCGTAGGCGCGCTCGCAGGCTTGTTGGCCACGAGTGTGGCCATGGCCATGGGCTGGGGTTTAGCCCGCTTTGCCTTCGAGTTTGAATGGACGGCCAGCCCGTGGGTGCCTTTGCTGGGCGCCGTGGTTGGCGCGCTGCTTGCCTTGGCCGCTGGCTGGTGGGGCCTGCGCGATGTGCTGCGCCGCCCTGTGGTGCAGACGCTGCGACAAGCCAGCCATTGACTGACAATCGATGCATGCAAATCGAAGAAAAACAACCTTTTGACACCCCGTTTGAATGGATAGGCGGCGAAGCTCGCGTACGCGCTTTGGTCGATCGCTTTTATGACTTGATGGATTTAGAGCCGAGCTACACCGAGCTACGTGCCGCGCACGGCCCCGAGTTAGCCAATGCGCGTGAACGCCTGTTCATGTTCTTGTGCGGCTGGTTGGGCGGGCCAGACTATTACGTGGAAAAGCATGGCCATCCGCGCTTGCGCATGCGCCACATGCCTTTCTCAATTGGCATCAAAGAGCGCGACCAATGGGTGGCCTGTATGGACCAAGCCATGGGCGAAACGGATGTGCCTGAAGATTTGCGCACGCGGTTGAAGGCTAGCTTTTTTCAGACAGCCGATTGGATGCGTAACAAAGGCGTTTAAGTCGGCGTGTTGTTAGAGGTTGCTGGGCCCAAACAACACCACCAACGCCCCCGCGCCCCCATCCGAAGGTTTGGCCTGCACAAAGGCCAGCACCTCCGTTTTTTGTACCAACCAGCGCTGTACTTTGCTCTTGAGCACCGGCTCTTTGCCGGGAGAGCCCAAGCCTTTGCCGTGCACCACGCGCACGCATCGCCAGCCCATGCGTTTGGCGTCGCGCACAAATTGACCGAGTGCTTCGCGCGCTTCGTCGCTGCGCAGACCGTGCAGGTCGAGTTGGCCTTGCAGGCTCCATTCGCCTTTACGCAGTTTGCGCGTCACGTCTGTGCTGATGCCGGGCCGTCTGAAGCTCAATTGGTCGTCCACGTCGAGCAGGGTGCTCACATCAAACTCATCACTCATGCTCTCGCTCAACGCAGCTTTGTCGTCTAGGTCTTGTTGCAGCGGGCGAGCGGCGGGGCGGGGCGGCGTGATGAACACACGCTCTTTGGCCGCGATGGGTTTGACCGTACCTATGGCGCGCGTGAACATGTTGCGCTCCGCCTCGGCACGCAGCGCCGCTTCGCGTCGCGCTGCTTCAGCGGCTGCCGCGGCCACGGCCGCGTCGTTCACCTGTTGTCGGATGGCGCCCAAGTCTTGCAGCGATTTGGCTTTCACAGCAAGCCCTCTTCTGCCATCGACAAATACTTGCCCTGCGCCACGATGACGTGGTCGCGCACGGTCACGTCAATCAAGGCCAGTGCATCTTGCAGGGTGCGGGTAAGTTTCATGTCGGCTTGTGAAGGGTTGACCGTGCCGCCCGGATGGTTGTGGGCCAGCACCACGCCGTCAGCACCGAGGGCTAACGCGGTCTTGGCCACCTCACGGGGATAGACCATGGTTTGCGACAGCGAGCCGCGAAACATGGGCTGGTAAGACAGCAGGCGGTTGTGGGCATCAAGGAACAAAACGGCAAATACCTCGTGTTTGAGCTGGGCGAGTTCGAGTTGTAGGTATTGTTTCACCGCATTGGGCGAATTCATCACCGTTGTTTCGGTTAATTCTTGGGTCAGCGCACGGCGCGCCATCTCCAGCACCGCCACCAGCTGAGAACGTTTGGCGTCCCCTCCCATGCCTTTGAAGGTTTTTAGCTCTGATGCGCTGGCGTGAATCAGCCCAGCAAAGCCCTTGAAGCGCTCCAGCAGCTCTTGGGCCATCACAAAGACGTTTTTACCCTTGATGCCGGTCCGTAGGAATAAAGCCAGCAGTTCGGTGTCGGTCAGCGCTGAAGCCCCGTGTTTGAGCAACTTTTCGCGGGGGCGCATCTCTGCGGGCAAGTGCAGAATCGACAGCGGTTCGGTCATTTGGTTCCTCCTTGGAGCTTTCTACAATAGGCGGTTCATCACAGAGAGTCCCATGACTGCATCCCAAGCTCACCCTACCATCGGCCCCGATTCTTTTTTAACGCTGCACTATCGGCTTTCGGGACCGCAAGGCGACGTTATCAACACCTTCAACGACAAACCCGCCACCCTGTCGTTGGGGTCGGGCGTGTTGTCGCCTGCGTTGGAGCAACGTTTGTTGGGGTTGACTGAAGGCACGCGCACCACCTTTGAACTGGCCGCAGGCTTGGCCTTTGGCGAACGCAACCCCGACATGCAGCAGTGGGTGAGCAAGACGCTGCTTAAAGAAATGGGTGACCCTGATGAACAGTACAACGTGGGCGATGTGGTGCAGTTCCCCGCGCCCAATGGCCAAGGCTCATTCGCCGGATCGGTGCAGCAAGTGACGCAAGACTCGCTGCTGTTTGACTTCAACCACCCCCTAGCCAACCAACCCGTGACGTTTGAAGTGCAAATCATTGGTATTTTGTAAATCACATGACTAACAGTTTTCAAGAAATCGTGCTGGCCGAGCCCCGTGGGTTTTGCGCTGGGGTGGACCGCGCCATTGACATCGTGGACCGTGCCTTAGAAAAATTTGGCGCACCCGTGTATGTGCGTCATGAAATCGTGCACAACACGTATGTGGTGGACGATCTCAAGCAGCGCGGCGCAATTTTTATTGAAGATTTGAACGACGTGCCGCCGGGTGCAACCTTGGTGTTCAGCGCCCACGGCGTGCCTAAGTCTGTCGAAGAAGAGGCCACTCGCCGCGGCTTCACCGTGTTTGACGCCACTTGCCCTTTGGTGACGAAAGTCCACGTTGAAGTGGCCAAGCTGCACAAAGAGGGCTTTGAGTTCATCATGATTGGCCACAAAGGCCACCCCGAAGTCGAAGGCACGATGGGCCAGTTGCTCGACGGTATTTATTTGGTGGAAGACGTGGCCGATGTCGCCCACGTGAAACCCAAACAAACCGAGCGCTTGGCGGTGGTGACACAAACCACGCTCAGTGTGGACGATGCCGCCGTCATCACCGATGCGGTTGTGGCGCGCTTCCCTAACATTCGCAAACCCAAGATGCAAGACATTTGCTACGCCACCCAGAACCGCCAAGACGCGGTCAAGGTGCTGAGTCGCGAGGTGGAGTTGGTCATCGTGGTGGGCAGTCCCACCAGCTCTAACAGCAACCGCCTGCGTGATGTGGCCCAGCGCTCCGGCGCGCAGAGCTACATGGTCGACAGCGCTGACGAACTCCAAGAAGAATGGTTCGTTGGCAAAAGTTGCGTTGGTTTAACCGCGGGCGCATCCGCCCCCGACATCTTGGTGCAACAAGTCATTGCCCGCATGCGCGCCTTTGGCGCCGTGTCTGTACGAACCCTCGATGGGGTTGAAGAAACCATCAAATTCCCGCTCCCAAAAGGGCTGAAGTAATAGGACTGAAGTAAATGCTCGATATCAACCAGCTGCGCCGCGATTTGCCAAGCGTCATTGCCAAACTCGAAACCCGTAAAACCCCACAGGCGTTTTTGAACGTGGCGGCGTACCAAGCGCTCGAAGCCGATCGCAAGACGCTGCAAACCCGCACCGAAGAGCTGCAAGCCAGCCGCAATGCGCTGTCGAAACAAATCGGCATGCTCAAAGCCAAAGGCGAGAACGCCGATGGCGTGATGACGCAAGTGGCCGACATCAAAACTGAACTCGATACCTCCGCTGTGCGCCTCGATGGTTTACAGGCTGAGCTGCAAGCCTTGTTGCTCGCTGTGCCCAACCTGCCGCACGACAGCGTGCCTGTCGGCGAAGACGAACATGGCAACGTGGTGTTGCGCCGCTGGAGCCCTACTGGCACAGACCCCGTGCCTTTGGGCTTTGAGCCCAAAGACCATGTGGACTTGGGTGAACCATTGGGCCTGGACTTTGAAATGGGCGTCAAGCTCTCTGGCTCACGCTTCACCGTGATGAAGGGTCAAATTGCACGCATGCACCGTGCGCTGGCGCAGTTCATGCTCGACGTACAAACCCAAGAGCACGGTTACACCGAGTGCTACACGCCGTACATCGTGAATGCGGAGAGCTTGAAGGGCACAGGCCAGTTGCCCAAGTTTGAAGAAGACTTGTTTGCCGCCAACAAGGGAGGTCAAGAAGGCGAGGCCACCAGTGAAAGCACGGCGCTGTACCTCATCCCCACCAGCGAAGTGCCGTTGACCAACTTTGTGCGCGACGTGGTCGTGGCTGAAAACGAGTTGCCTATCAAGCTGACCGCACACACACCATGCTTCCGCTCCGAGGCGGGCAGCGCAGGCCGCGACACGCGTGGCTTGATTCGCCAGCATCAGTTCGACAAAGTCGAGATGGTGCAAATCGTGCACCCCGACAAGAGCGCCGAGACCTTGGAAGAAATGACAGGCCACGCCGAAGCCGTGTTGCAAAAGCTGGGCCTGCCTTACCGCGTGATGTTGTTGTGTACCGGCGATATGGGCTTCGGCGCGACCAAGACGCACGACCTCGAAGTGTGGCTGCCCGCGCAAAACACTTACCGCGAAATCAGCTCGGTATCGAATTGCGAAGCCTTTCAAGCCCGTCGTTTGCAAGCGCGATTCAAAAATGCCCAAGGCAAGAACGAACTGGTGCACACCTTGAACGGCTCAGGGCTCGCCGTGGGTCGCACCTTGGTGGCTGTGCTGGAAAACTACCAACAAGCCGATGGTAGTATTTGTGTGCCTGAGGCCTTGCGGCCTTACATGGGTGGCGTGGTCGAATTGCGAGGTTGATATGAAATATTTACTGATGTTGTTGGCCGCAGCGCTGCTCAGCGCTTGCGGAACGATGTCCAGCTCGGAAACCAATGCCGACAACAATGGTCAACGTCCCACCATGGAGCAACTCGGACGCATGCCTTTGCCTGTGGGCACCAAACTGCGCACCAGTGAGTCTTTGATTTTTGGCATCGGCGAGGGCTGGCTAGGCCGCGCTGTGTTTGAGTTGCCCAACGATGCCAACAGCAGCTACAACTTCTTTGCCGAACAGTTGCCCCGCCAAGGCTGGACCATGATTGCCTCCGTGCGTGGCAAGAAAAGCTTGTTGGTGTTCACCCGTGCGGACCGAGCAGCCACCATCGAGATCGACGACAGCGGGATGTTCAGCGGCGCATGGGCTTCGATGACCGTCAGCCCCGTGGGCAGCACTGGCGGCGCACCTTCGGGTGCGGGTGTTGTGGTGCAACCCCTAGGCGGCGTTGGCGCACGGCGCCCCTGATAGAATTGCGGCTTCGACAAACGACACCGAATCAGGAGAAGTGGCAGAGTGGTCGAATGTACTTGACTCGAAATCAAGCGTAGGGGCGACCCTACCGAGGGTTCGAATCCCTCCTTCTCCGCCAAGCCTAAAAAAGCCGTTCGTATCGATCGGCTTTTTTTATGTTCGGACGTCAGTCTTTTGAGGGCAACAGATGGTGCATCTTGAACGATCTTTCACGATGGCTTTGTTTCGCTATGTAGCGAAGTGGGCCGCTTTAGCGACTCTGATCGCCGCCCTCGCAGGCTCTGCCTCCGCACTTTTTCTTTTCGCGCTCGATTGGGCGACCCATACCCGCGAAGCCAACCGTTGGCTCATCTGGGGTTTGCCAGCCGTGGGCTTTTGTGTGGGTTGGCTGTATCTCAAGTTTGGCCAGCATGTCGAAGCCGGCAACAACTTGCTGATTGACGAAATTCACGATCCCAAAAAAGTAGTGCCCTTGCGCATGGCCCCCTTGGTGTTGGGCGGCACCGTGCTGTCGCATTTGTTTGGCGCATCGGTGGGCCGCGAAGGCACTGCG
>CAIODK010000331.1 GCA_903856995.1 uncultured Burkholderiales bacterium | reverse complement strand
TGGTCAAGATCGTCAACGAAGCCGGTAAATTGAGCTTCTCCCCCGCGAACGATTCTCGCGAATCAGACGCTATGTCGGGCACCATGCGCCAGTTGGTTAACAACATGGTTGTGGGTGTGACCAAGGGCTTTGAGAAGAAACTCATGCTCATTGGCGTGGGTTACAAAGCCCAGGCTACTGGCAACAAGTTGAATTTGGCTGTGGGCTATTCGCACCCTGTCAATATCGACATGCCTGTCGGCATCACGGTGGCAACACCGACACCGACCGAAATTTTGATCAAAGGTGCTGACCGCCAACGTGTGGGTCAAATCGCCGCTGAGATCCGTGATGTTCGCCCACCCGAGCCCTACAAAGGCAAGGGCATCCGTTATTCGGATGAGAAGATCACGATTAAAGAAACCAAGAAGAAATAAGGGGCTGCACCATGTTGACAAAGAAAGAGCAACGTCTTCGCCGGTCCCGTCAGACCCGCATTCGTATTGCGATTCAAGGCGTGGCACGTTTGACCGTGAACCGCACCAATCTGCATATCTATGCAACCGTGATCTCCGGCGACGGCGGCAAAGTGTTGGCTACGGCGTCTACCGCCCAGGCCGATGTGCGCACCGCGCTCGGTGGCTCTGGCAAAGGCGGAAACGTCGCAGCAGCCCAAATGGTTGGCAAGCTTGTGGCTGAAAAAGCCAAAGCTGCTGGCATCGAAAAAGTTGCATTTGACCGCGCAGGCTTTGCCTACCACGGTCGGGTCAAAGCCTTGGCAGACGCAGCCCGCGAAGCCGGCTTGCAGTTTTAAGCAGATCGGAAATAAAGATGGCTAAAGTACAAGCAAAAATGCAGGGCAAGGCCGAAGGGCCAGAGGACGGTCTGCGCGAAAAGATGATCGCGATCAACCGCGTTACCAAAGTGGTAAAGGGTGGTCGTATCCTCGGATTCGCAGCACTGACCGTGGTCGGTGATGGCGATGGCCGCATCGGCATGGGCAAGGGCAAGTCGAAAGAAGTGCCAGCTGCCGTGCAAAAAGCGATGGAAGAAGCCCGTCGCAACATGATCAAGGTCAGCCTGAAAAACGGTTCGATCCACCACAAAGTGATGGGTCACCACGGTGCAGCCAATGTGATGATGGCACCGGCTCCCAAGGGAACCGGCATCATCGCCGGCGGCCCCATGCGCGCCGTGTTTGAAGTCGTGGGTATCACCGACATCGTTGCCAAGAGCCACGGTTCGACCAACCCTTACAACATGGTTCGCGCCACTCTGGACGCATTGTCGGTTTCGACAACGCCCGCCCAGGTTGCCGCCAAGCGTGGAAAAACAATTGAAGAGATCTTCGTTTAATACGAGGTACTGAACATGACGACACCACAAACAGTAAAAATCCAGCTGGTTCGCAGCCCGATTGGATGCAAAGAATCCCACCGCGCCACCGTGCGTGGCCTGGGACTGCGCAAGATGAACAGCACCAGCGAGTTGGAAGACACGCCCGCAGTTCGCGGCATGATCAACAAGATCAGTTATCTGGTCAAAGTGCTCTAAGGGATTGATGATGGAACTCAATGGCATTAAACCCGCAGATGGCGCAAAACACGCCAAACGCCGCGTCGGTCGTGGTATCGGATCTGGTCTGGGTAAAACCGCTGGCCGTGGTCACAAAGGACAAAAATCCCGTTCGGGCGGCTACCACAAGGTAGGCTTTGAAGGTGGACAGATGCCTATGCATCGCCGCCTGCCCAAGCGTGGCTTCAAGTCGCATTTGCTGAAATTCAACGCTGAAATCACGCTCACAACCCTCGAGTTGTTGGGTTTGCCTGAAGTTGATGTGTTGACTTTGAAGCAAGCTGGCTTGGTCGGTCAAATCGCCAAGGTGGTGAAAGTGATTAACACCGGTGCCATCACCAAGGCTGTCAAATTGACGGGCCTGGGTGTGACAGCTGGTGCCAAGGTGGCCATTGAGGCTGCTGGCGGAAGCGTCGCTTAAGTCTGGCTTTTCGGGAAACATCCGTGGCAACAAACACAGCACAATCCAACAAGACGGACAAGTTCGGCGACCTGCGTCGCCGGCTGATGTTCCTGTTGTTGGCGCTGGTGGTGTACCGTATCGGTGCGCACATTCCGGTGCCTGGCATTGACCCCAACCAACTGCAACAGTTGTTCAAGGGTCAGCAAGGCGGCATATTGAGCTTGTTCAATATGTTCTCGGGTGGCGCGCTGTCGCGGTTCACGATTTTTGCCCTCGGAATCATGCCGTACATCTCGGCCTCGATCATCATGCAATTGCTCGGCTATGTATTGCCGACCTTTGAGCAGATGAAGAAGGAGGGCGAGGCCGGACGCCGCAAGATCACGCAGTACACACGTTATGGAACGCTTGGTCTGGCCCTGTTCCAATCCGTCGGTATTTCCTTGGCGCTTGAGGCATCTGCCGGTTTGGTAGTTTCTCCAGGCATGGGATTTCGGGTGACCTCGGTGGTCACGCTGACTGCCGGCACCATGTTTTTGATGTGGTTGGGTGAGCAAATTACCGAGCGTGGCTTGGGTAATGGCATCTCGATTCTGATTTTTGGTGGCATTGCGGCGGGTTTGCCCAATGCGATCGGTGGTTTGCTGGAACTGGTGCGAACTGGCGCCATGAGCATTATTGTGGCGCTGCTGATTGTGGTGCTGGTTGCCCTGGTAACTTATTTCGTGGTGTTCGTGGAGCGTGGTCAACGCAAGATTCTGGTGAATTACGCCCGGCGCCAGGTTGGCAACAAGGTGTACGGCGGTCAGTCGTCTCACCTGCCCCTGAAGTTGAATATGGCTGGTGTGATTCCACCCATCTTCGCGTCTTCCATCATTTTGTTGCCCGCGACGATCGCAAACTGGTTCAGCTCTGGCGAATCGATGCGCTGGTTGAAAGATATTGCAGGCACTTTAAGCCCTGGCCAGCCCATCTACGTGATGTTGTACGCCAGCGCAATTGTGTTTTTCTGCTTCTTCTACACCGCTTTGGTTTTCAATAGCCGTGAGACCGCAGACAACCTGAAGAAGAGCGGCGCATTCATCCCCGGTAGTCGTCCCGGCGACCAGACCGCCAAGTACATTGACAAGATTTTGCTTCGCCTGACTTTGGCGGGCGCCGTGTACATCACCTTTGTGTGCTTGCTACCCGAGTTTTTGATATTGAAATACAACGTGCCATTTTATTTTGGTGGTACGTCGCTTTTGATTATTGTTGTGGTGACCATGGATTTCAT
>CAIODK010000330.1 GCA_903856995.1 uncultured Burkholderiales bacterium | reverse complement strand
GCCACGGTCGTAGTGCTGGGGGTAGACCAAGTTGCCCATGCGGCAAGCCACGTCAATACCCAACACGATGGCGTCCATCACTTGGCGGCCCGAGCTGTGTTGGTGCTCGGCCAAAGCCATTACCGCAGAGGCCACAGGGCCCGCGGGGTGGATGATGGTTTTGAGGTGGGTGTCGTCAAAGTCAAAGGTGTGTGACGAGATGCCATTGATCAGCGCCGCGTTGGCCATGTCCACACGTTCTTGGCGACCCGCCAGTGTGGCTTGCGGTGCGGGGGACAGCATTTGCACTGCGGCCAAGGCAGCGTCGACGGCTTCATGTTGCGCCGCGCCAATGGCGCAACCCAACCAGTTCAAAAAGGTGCGGTGAGCCTCGTGTTCCACCGCATCGCTCCAACCTTGGGAGGGGTGCTGTGACACAAAGTGCGCCAGTTGGGCGGTGATGGCGGGGGCGTTATGGTCTGCCGTGACGGCGGTGTTGACTGTCATGTGGGGTCCGTTGTTGGATTAAAAAAATCAGTTGTTGTCTAAGTTGATGCCGCGTTCACGCGCCAAGCTGGTCCAGCGTGCCACATCTTTTTTGATGTAGTCACCGAATTGTGCCGACGTCATCGGCGTGAGTTCGACCGCTTCTGCGCTGAGCTTGTCGCGCAGATCGGGCATGGCCAGCACTTGAGCCATGGCGTCGTTGAGCTGCTTCACCAAGGGCGCTGGCATGCCCGCAGGGCCGACCACGCCGTACCACTGCTGAGCGTCAAAACCTTTGAGGCCGGCTTCTTCCATGGTGGGCACGTCTTTGAGGGCGGGGTGGCGCTGGCTGCCTGTGACGGCGAGGGCGCGTAAGCGGCCATTGCGGATGTGAGGCAATGCAGCTGCCAAGCCTGGGAACATGGCCTGGGTTTGGCCGGCAATCAAATCCGTGGTGGCGGGCGCAATGCCGCGGTAGGGGATGTGCACCATGAAGGCCCCCGTCTGGGCTTTGAACAGCTCGGCCGTCAGATGCGTCAACGAGCCCGCACCTGCCGAGCCGTAAGACACCTTGCCCGGATTTTTCTTGACATAGTCGAGAAAGGATTTGACATCGGTCACGGGCAGCGCGGCATTGACCACCAGCACATTGGGGGTGCTGCCGATCATGCCAATGGGGGTGAAGTCTTTGACGGGGTCGTAGGGCAATTTGCGGGTGGCGGGCGATGTGCCGTGCGTGGCCACGTAGCCTTGCATCAGCGTGTAGCCATCGGGAACGGCTCTGGCCGTGGTTTGCGCCGCGATCACGCCGCCGCCACCGCTTTGGTTGTCCACCACCACGGTTTGGGCCAGCACTTTGCCGAACCGGTCGCAGAAGGTGCGGCCAATCATGTCTGAGCCACCCCCGGCTGCAACGGGCACGATGTAGCGGATGGGCTTGTTGGGGTAGGGGCTTTGCGCGAGCGAAGCAACAGGCAAGCCCAGCCACCAAGGCGCTGCCTGTAAGAGGGTGCGGCGTTTCATCATGTCTCCTAAATCTACCCAATTCATCGTATGCGATAGTCAAGGACATGGGCGTACCTCGCAGTCCGCGAGGTGACAGGGGTCTAAAATACGAGTCCTATTCAAAGGTTGAACGATGAGCATCAAGAGTGACAAATGGATCCGCCGCATGGCTGAGCAACACGGCATGATCGAGCCGTTCGAGCCCGGCCAAGTGCGTCAAAACGCAGCGGGCGAGAAAATCGTCAGCTACGGCACCAGCAGCTACGGCTACGACATCCGCTGTGCCCCTGAATTCAAGGTGTTCACCAACATCTACAGCACAGTGGTGGACCCCAAGAACTTTGATCCCAAGAGCTTTGTCGACATCGAAGGCGATGTGTGCGTCATCCCACCCAACAGCTTTGCCCTAGCCCGCACGATGGAGTACTTCCGTATCCCCCGTAACGTGCTGACGGTGTGCTTGGGCAAAAGCACGTATGCCCGTTGCGGCATCATTGTGAACGTCACGCCGTTTGAGCCCGAGTGGGAAGGCTATGTGACGTTGGAGTTCTCCAACACCACGCCGCTGCCTGCCAAGATTTACGCCGGCGAGGGCTGTGCCCAAGTGTTGTTCTTCGAGAGCGACAAAGACGATGTGTGCGAAACCAGCTACAAAGACCGTGGCGGTAAGTATCAAGGTCAAGTGGGCGTGACGCTACCCAAAACCTGATCGGATGACGCGGTGCTGGTGCGGAGACGCCGCAGTGGGTAGATGTACCTTTAAGGCCTCAAAACTAGGTTTTGCGCGCCTCGGCCCACAATGCGACAATATGCCCCAGACATGACGACCTCTTTTTCCAATTTGCAGCTGGCCCCCGCGCTGGCACGTGCCGTAGCCGAAATGGGCTACGAATCCATGACCCCCATCCAAGCCCAGGCCATTCCCGTGGTTCTGACTGGCCAAGACGTGATGGGCGCCGCGCAAACCGGCACCGGTAAAACGGCCGCGTTCTCGCTGCCTTTGCTGCAACGTTTGCTCAAACACGAAAACACATCCACCTCGCCCGCACGTCACCCTGTGCGCGCTTTGGTGTTGTTGCCCACCCGTGAACTGGCTGACCAAGTGGCTCAGCAAATCAAACAATACGCCGTCCACACCAAGCTGCGCAGTACCGTGGTGTTTGGCGGTATGGACATGAAGCCCCAAACCCTTGAACTGAAAAGGGGTGTGGAGGTCTTGGTGGCCACGCCGGGCCGTTTGCTCGACCACATCGAAGCCAAAAACGTGGTGCTCAACCAAGTTGAATACGTGGTGCTCGACGAAGCCGACCGCATGCTGGACATCGGTTTCTTGCCTGACCTGCAACGCATCTTGAGTCACCTGCCCAAGACGCGCACCACGCTCTTGTTCTCGGCCACCTTCTCGACCGAAATCAGACGCTTGGCTGGCAGCTACTTGCAAAACCCCGTCACCATCGAAGTGGCGCGTCCCAACGAGACCGCTGCCACCATCACCCAGCTGTTCTACAGCGTGGCGGTGGATGAAAAATACAACGCATTGCGCCACCTGATCAAAACCAACGGCATGAAACAAGCCTTCGTGTTTTGCAACAGCAAACTCGGCTGTGCCCGTTTGGCCCGTAACTTAGAGCGTGATGGGTATCGCACCAGCGCTTTGCATGGTGACAAGAGCCAAGACGAGCGTTTGAAAGCTTTGGACGGCTTCAAAAAAGGCGAGGTTGATTTGTTGGTGTGTACCGATGTGGCCGCTCGCGGTTTGGACATCAAAGACGTCCCCGCCGTGTTCAACTTTGACATCCCGTTCAACGCCGAAGACTATGTGCACCGCATTGGTCGCACCGGTCGTGCGGGCGCTTTGGGCCACGCCATTAGCTTTGTGTCGGGCAGCGACCAACGTTTGGTGGTTGACATCGAGAAGTTGCTCAAAACCAAAATCACGTTGGAAAACGTGGCTGTTGAACCCGACCGTTCACGTGAACGCCGTGAGCCGCGCGAGCAGCGCGAACCTCGTGAGTCACGCGAGCCACGTGAACCCCGTATTGAGCGTTCTGAGTCTGCCAGCCGACCCCGCGAAGGCTATGCCACGCGAGATACACGTCCGCGTGAGCAAGACAGCGCCCGTCGCCGTGAAGTGGGCTATCTGCCCGCCGCACGCGTCAAGAACGATCCGTTTTTTGACAAGCCCTACGAGGCGACGGCGCGTAGCGCCGATGCCCCGCCTGCTGCGCCAGAGCCATTGCGCAAGTCAGCCAACATCAAGCACAAGCGTGTGGTGGCGGCTTTGTTTAAGTCCGTCGGTTAATTCTTTAGGCGAGCGGGTCAAGTGTCTGCTGGCACTTGACGCTCAGACGCTCCCACGCAGGCGCGTTGACTGTTGCCACCTCGGTGTCGCAGGTCTCCAATCGCACCGCACTCAAGCAACCTCCCCATACGCACCCATCGTCTAGGCACACCACGTCTGGGCGATCCATTGTCTGCAGGGTGGACCAATGCCCAAAGGCGATGCGCATGTCCTGCGTCAGTCGGCCCGGCACATCAAACCACGGCATCAAGCCTGCAGGCGCTTGAGCAGCGCCTTCTTTCACACTGAAATCCATCGCACCTTGCGCGTCGCAAAAACGCAAACGGGTGAGGGCGTTGACGATCACGCGCAAGCGGTCTGGGCCTGCTAGGTCATCGCGCCACACATTGGGCAGGCCGCCATACATCTGCGGCATGAATTGCACCCAGTCATCGCTGCGCAGCACGGCCTCGACTTCGCCGGCCAGCGCCATGGTTTGGTCGGCCGTCCATTGCGGTAGCACCCCTGCATGCACCATCAATAGCTTGCCCAGGCGCATGGCCATGTGTTGGTGGCGCAGCCAGTGCAGCAGATCTGTGCTGTCGGGGGCGGTCAAGATGTCTTGCACGGTGTCTTGTTTGTTGGGTTTGCGCACGCCGCGCGAGACCGCAAGCAGATGCAAATCATGGTTGCCCAACAGGCAATGCGCGCTGGTCCCCAAGGCCATTAGGCGGCGTAACACGCGCGCGTTGTGGGGCCCGCGGTTGACCAAGTCACCCAGCAGGTAAAGCGTGTCGCGGCTGGGAGAGAACGCGAGGTGCTTCAACAAACGTTCTAAGGCGTCATCGCAGCCTTGGACGTCGCCAATCAAGTAAAGTGCCATGCAGGAGATTGTGATGGATGTTTTACTGATTGTTTTTTTAACTCTGCTCAATGGCGTGTTTGCCATGTCGGAGATGGCTTTGGCGTCCAGCCGCAAAGCGCGCTTGGCCGCATTGGCAGAGGCGGGTGACACGGGTGCGCAAGCGGCACTGCGCTTGATGGCGCAACCGACGCAGTTTTTGTCCACCGTACAAATCGGTATCACCTCGATTGGTGTGCTCAACGGCATCGTGGGCGAGGCTGCTTTCAGTGATGATTTTTCAAGCTGGCTGTTGTCCCAAGGTGTGCCCGACAACCTGTCGGCAGGGCTCGCCACGGCATGTGTGGTGACCCTCATCACCTTCAGCACCATCTTGTTTGGCGAACTGGTGCCCAAGCGCATCGGTCAGTTGTTCCCAGAATCCGTAGCGCGCGTGGCCGCACCCGTGATGCTGGCATTGGCTACCTTGGCCAAGCCGTTTGTGCATTTGTTATCGGCTTGTACCAGCGCGATGTTGACGCTGTTGCGTGTTGATGTACACGGCGCCCGCACCGTGACTGAAGAAGAAATTTCAGCCAGTTTGGTGGAGGGCGTGGACGCCGGTGTGATTGAGCAGCACGAACACCAAATGGTGCAAAACGTGTTCAACCTAGACGAACGTCCGCTCACGTCCATCATGGTGCACCGCTCGGACATCGAATGGCTTGACGCCAAGCTGCCGGTCCCTCAAGCGCTGGCGCAAGTGGGGGCCAGTGGTGCTCACTCTTGGTATCCCGTGTGTCGTGGTGATTTGGACAACGTGGTGGGCGCAGTCAGCGTGTCTCAGCTCCTCCATTTACCGCCCGGCAGTGACTTGACGGTCGACGCCTTGGCCAAACCCGTGGCCTTTGTGCCCGAGACCTTGAGTGGTTTGGATTTGCTCGAACAGTTCCGCAAACCCGCAGAGCGCGCCACTGCCCACGGGCGCATGGTGTTGGTGGTGGACGAGTACGGCATCGTGCAAGGTTTGCTCACCCCGCGGGATTTGCTAGAAGCCATCACGGGGGAGTTGCTACAAGCCACATCGACAGATGAAGCCTGGGCCACGCAACGCGCAGACGGCACATGGTTGGTGGATGGCTTGATGCCCGTGAGTGAGTTCAAAGCACGGTTGAACATCAAAGAATTACCCGACGAAGACCGCGGCATCTACAACACGGTGGCGGGCTTGGTGATGGCCATTTCAGGTGAGTTGCCTGCTGTGGCAGATGTGGTGCGGTTTGGCGAATGGCGCTTTGAGGTGTTGGACCTCGACGGCCGTCGCATCGACAAACTCTTGGTCAGCCGCGTCGGTTGAACGGGACCTGATACATCCAAACTGGCCGGCTATCGCGGCTGTACAAAATGGCGCTGGGGATCAAGTCGCGCGCTTCAAACTCTAGGCTCACCAGCCACGCGCCGCGGCGCAATTCGGCTTCGGCTTTTTCGACCGCACGCGGCATGCTCTCGGGACGCTGGAACAGGTAGACCAAATCAAAGCTGCGCCAGTCGGCTAGCCAAATATCGCCTTGGCGAATGTTGGCAAATGAGCAACGCATGGCGCTCATGATGCGCAGTGGCCAGCTCATTTCAATGCCGTGCAGATCGGCGCGAGGAAACGCATTGCGCAAAGCCAATAGACCATCTCCCATACCGCTGCCTGCATCCAAGATGCGTGCCCCTGCGGGCAGTTGGATGTGCTGAGGCAGCTCACGCAACGCCTTCTTGGGCGTGGGGAACAGCGGCGCATCACGCCAAGCCTTGCGTGGGTACACCAACACGATGAGCCCGAGCAAAAGCAACCAACCAATTGGGGGCACGCTGAGCGTGGTGGACGAGGCCACCATGGACAGCGGGAAGCCCAGCACGATCAGCGCTTTGCGCATGGGCGTGTTGACCAGCTTGCTCAAAAAACCGCCCCAAAATGCGGCCACTACCAAGGCAATGGTTTCGGTCAGACCCACCGTTTGCAAGCCTTTGAAGAGGAGCCAAGACGAGCTCCAAGCGAGAAGAGCGGGAACGGGCCAAGTTAAAAATTTCATGAACGAAAAGGTCTCTTTTGTGACTCAAAACGATGGGGAATACCCCTTATGTTTTGGGTTTCCTACTCAATTTGCTATGGTTTGTCCTAGACTCTGCGCATGCAACTTAAGGCCTAGAACCTAGATCGCCTTTTGAAGCACACACAACATTATGAAGGAGACAACATGACGACAGACGTTCATGGAGAACACGCAGAGACGCAAGGCAGCTTTTTGTCAAAGCAACGCATCATTGCGCATCCGGGTTTTAACCGCTGGCTGGTACCGCCCGCCGCATTGGCGATACATCTGTGTATCGGCATGGCCTATGGTTTTTCGGTATTTTGGTTGCCGTTGTCCAAAGCTTTGGGCATCAAAGAAGCCATCAAATGCGGTCCTGAAATTGGGTTCTTCCAAGAGTTGTTCATCTCCTCATGCGATTGGAAAATTTCCACGCTAGGCTGGATGTACACCCTGTTCTTTGTGTTACTCGGATCATCTGCTGCGCTGTGGGG
>CAIODK010000329.1 GCA_903856995.1 uncultured Burkholderiales bacterium | reverse complement strand
GTTTTCCAAGATGCCGCGGCCACCGCGCCAGTCTTTGCTTGAAGGACCGTCCACGGTTTTTTGAGTGGCGGTGGCGGCGTGCACCGTGGTCATCAAACCGCGCTTGATGCCGAAGTTGTCGTTGAGCACCTTGGCCACAGGGGCCAAACAGTTGGTGGTGCAAGACGCGGCCGACACAATGGCTTGGCCTGCGTAGCTGCTGTGGTTGACACCGTAAACGAACATGGGGGTGTCGTCTTTGGAAGGCGCAGACTGCACCACTTTTTTAGCGCCCGCATTGATGTGCGCTTGGCAGGTGTCTTCGGTCAAGAAGAAGCCAGTGGCTTCCACCACCACGTCCACACCCACGTCGCCCCACTTGAGGTTGGCGGGGTCACGTTCGGCGGTCAAACGGATCTTTTTGCCATTGACCACGAGGTCTTTGCCGTCAACGGCCACGGTGCCCTTGAAGCGGCCGTGCACCGAGTCAAACTGCAACATGTAAGCCAAGTAGTCGGGCTCGAGCAAGTCGTTGATCGCAACGACTTCGATGTCTTTGAATTCAGCTTCTTGGACGACGGCACGGAACACCATACGGCCAATTCGGCCAAATCCGTTGATACCAATTTTTATTGTCATGATGTTTGCTCCAGTAAAGAAAGAATAGGTAAAAAGTCGGGAATAACTCGGTCAGGATTTGAGGCGTGTACAGACTCCCCCATGTTGTAGCCATAGGGCAGCAACCAGACGCGCACACCTGCGTTTTTGGCCGTGGCCGCGTCGATGGAGGAGTCGCCGATGAAGATCGCCTCTTCGGCTTTCAAGCCAAACCGATCCAAACAATGTTGAATGGCGGCTGGGTTGGGTTTTTTGGTGGGCAAGGTGTCACCGCTGATGACGATGTCGAACGTGTCTTGCATCGCATGCGCTTTCAACACGGTTTGCGTGAAGCGCCCCTCTTTGTTGGTGACCACTGCCAAGCGCACCCCTTTTTGCGCCAGTTCAGCCAAAACCGAACGAACGTGGGGATACAAATGGCTGCGTGTGCCGCAACGCTGTTGGTAAAAGCCATTGAACACGGCGCTGGCATTGGACAAGCCCTCCCATGCATGAATAGCTTCCGTGCTTGTTTGCTTGGCATCCGCCAAGGCACTGACCAGCAAGGTATGCGTGCCGTGACCAATCCAATCGTTGACTTGTTGCAATGTGACCGAGCGCAGGCCGAGTTGGCTAAGCGTGTCATTGACCGCATCAGCAATCTCGGGGGCGGTCTCGATCAGCGTCCCATCCAGGTCAAACATGACCAATTTCAAAGCAGTTGTCATAACTTCTGCTCAGTTGGTCGAAGGTACAACGTGGTCAGGAAAAGGCACCGCATGGTTGTGGCTGTCGCGGTGAACCAAGCTTTTCACAGCGGCTTCAATGCGATCGGTGGTGATGCCGAAATGTTTGTACAAGTCAGGCGCAGGCGCAGACTCACCAAACGTCGCAATGCCAATGACCATACCCGTGCGACCGACGTATTTACGCCAGAAGTCAGGGTGGGCAGCTTCAACAGCTACCGTGGGCAGGCTCAGTGGCAAGACCATGTTTTGATAGGCATCAGTTTGTCGATCAAACACATTGGTACACGGCATAGACACCACGCGAGTAGGAATGCCAGCTTCTGCCAAATGGGCTTGCGCTTGCATGGCCAACATGGTTTCAGAACCCGTGCCGATGATGACGGCTTTCGCGCCGTCCATGTCGCTCAAGATATAGCCACCTTTGCGCACTTTTTCTGCGTCGTCCGCTTTATCCAACAAGCGTGGAAGGTTTTGACGTGACAGTGCCAACAACGAAGGTCCGTCATGACGCTCAACACCACAAGCCCAAGCCACTGCAGTTTCGAGACCATCGGCGGGACGCCAGACATCCAAGCCTGGAATCAAACGCAAGCTGGGCACATGCTCCACGCTTTGATGGGTGGGGCCGTCTTCACCAAGGCCGATGGAGTCATGGGTCATTACATGGATGACGCGCTGCTTCATCAGGGCCGACATGCGAATGGCGTTGCGGCTGTAATCGCTGAACGTCAAGAACGTCCCGCCATAAGGCAAATAACCGCCGTGCAAAACGATACCGTTCATGATGGCAGCCATGCCGAATTCACGCACGCCGTAAGACATGTGGTTGCCCCATTGGTCGCGCTTGGCAATTTTGCAACCCTTGAAGTTGGTCAGGTTTGAACCTGTCAAATCGGCACTACCGCCAAAAAACTCTGGCAGCAATGGCGCCAACAAATCGAGCGCGTTTTGACTTGCTTTACGTGTGGCAATGCTGTCTGCTTTGGCACATACGGCTTCAAACACAGCGGGCAAACCAGCTGCATAGGTGCTGCTGAGCTCACCCTTCATGCGGCGTTCAAGTTCGGCCGCCTTATCTGGGAATTGGCTGCGGTAGGCAGACATGCGTACTTGCCATTCTTTTTCATGGTTCACACCGCGCGCACGTGCATCCCATGCTTGCGCAATGGGAGCAGGAATGACAAATGGCGCCTCATGCCAATCCAACGCTTCGCGAGTAGCTGCCACTTCTGCAGCACCCAAGGCTGCACCATGCACATCGTGCGTGCCAGCTTTATTGGGCGAGCCTTGACCAATGACAGTTTTGCAGCAAATGAGGGTCGGTTTACCGTCTGCATGCAAGCCTTGAGCACGGGCAGCTTGAATGGCTTTGTCAATGGCAGCAGAGTCATGGCCATCGACATGCTTGATGACGTTCCAGCCATAGGCTTCAAAACGCTT
>CAIODK010000328.1 GCA_903856995.1 uncultured Burkholderiales bacterium | reverse complement strand
CTGATTCCCGGCTGGAAGTTTGACCACAAACGCCCTTGCATGGTGCGTTGATTTTTAAAAGTAACTAGGAAGAAAAATGAAAATTGGATTTATTGGCCTCGGCATTATGGGTACACCCATGGCGCAACACTTGCTCACAGCTGGGCACGACATGTTTGTTCGCACACGCAGCCAAGTGCCTGCAGCCCTGAGCGCAGCGCACATCTGCGCAACCAACGCAGACGTCGCGCGCCAGGCAGACATCATCTTTTTGATGTTGCCAGACACACCGGACGTTGAAACCGTGCTGTTCGGCAAGGACGGTGTGTCCGAAGGTTTGTCCAAAGGCAAGACCGTGGTCGACATGAGCTCCATCTCGCCCATGGACACCAAAATCTTCGCTCAAAAAATCAACGCCTTGGGTTGCGAGTATTTGGATGCCCCCGTCTCTGGCGGCGAAGTCGGCGCTAAGGCTGCCAGCCTCACCATCATGATTGGTGGTTCAGAAGACACCTTCAACAAAGTCAAGCCCCTGTTTGAGTTGATGGGCAAGAACATCACCCTCGTGGGCGGCAATGGCGATGGTCAAACCACCAAAGTCGCTAACCAAATCATCGTCGCGTTGAACATTGCAGCCGTCGGCGAAGCTTTGCTATTCGCCAGCAAAGCCGGTGCGGACCCCGCTAAAGTGCGTGCCGCTTTGATGGGTGGTTTTGCAGCAAGTCGTATTCTAGAAGTCCATGGCGAACGCATGATCAAACGCACCTTTGACCCAGGCTTCCGGATTGCTTTGCATCAAAAGGATTTGGCTTTGGCCCTCAATGGCGCAAAGGCGATTGGCGTGTCATTGCCACAAACCGCTTCGGCCGCTCAACTCATGCAAGCCTGTGCCTCGAACGGTTGGGGCCAGCTCGACCACTCGGCCTTGGTGAAATCATTGGAGTTGATGGCTGCACACGAAGTTGCCACCAAGTAAGACGGGTTCAGTCTTCAATCTTCCACGTTGGTAAACGCCACTCACACTGCAGCGCAGCCAAGCGCAGCAGTGTGACGGTGGCAGCACCAATCGCCACCACGGCATTCGGGTCGAAGCCCAAGTAATGCAAAAGCACCACCACCCAACCACCTGCAAACGCGCAGACGGCATAGGGGTGATGGTCATGGAAAGCGGTGGGGATTTCGTTACACACAATGTCACGCAGCACGCCGCCAAAGGTAGCCGTGATAACACCCATCAGCACCGCAATAAGCGGGGGCATTTGCATACCCAGTGCGATTTGCGTGCCACTTGCGGCAAACAACCCCAAGCCCAAGGCATCGGGCCATTGCATGGACTTTTCAGTGGGTTTGAAATGTTTGGCACGCATCAACGCCATCGCAGCGAGACAGAGCGCTAAGACCGTCCATAAATACCAGGATTGTTCAATCCAAAACAAAGGTCGTCGGTCGAGCAACACATCCCGCAAGGTGCCGCCACCGAATGCGGCGACGCTGGCTACGGCGCACACACCGACGGCATCCAGCTTTTTTCGAGCAGCCTCCATCACACCCGACAAGGCGAAGGCCACTGTCCCAGCAACCTCAATGCCGGCTTGGACGCTCGACAAGGTTTGCGTCACCAAAACGTCCATCACTGATTTCTCTTTAGGGTTTGACTAAAGGTGCCAATGTGGCACCTTCGACACGGTGACGCGTGAGTGCCTCTTTGACAAACCCATTGGTCTTCATCTCTTCGACAAACCGATGCAAATAGGCAGCCGCTTCTGCACCTCGGCTCTTGGGTAACCCCATCGCCTGGGAGATGACCATGAAGTGTCCGGGTAACAAACGTAAGTGGGGAACACGTTGCGCATCAGCTTCCAGCTGCTGCTTGACGCCAGCCGCCACATCCGCGCCATGTTCAACAAAATAGTCAACCACCGTGGGCGAAGTCGGACTGCGCAAAATCTGCGCATGTTTGATTTCTCGGGTCAAGAACAAGTCATAGGCACTGCCCTTGCCCACCACCACGCGATGTTGGGTTTGGTCGACCTCGTCGTTGCGCTGCAAAGGGGAGGCCTGTTTAACCAAATAGGCGCCTTCGATCAGGACATAAGGCGCGGTGAACTCGATGGCCGCGCCTCGGACGGGGTCAATCGCAAAAAAACCAATATCGGCTTGCTCGGAGGAAACAGCATCCACCGATTTACCGGCGGCATCGACCACCACGAGCTTCAAAGGCACGCCCAAACGTTGGGCGAGTAGCCGCGCCAAATCGACCGACACGCCCACGGGCTGCCCGGTGGCGGGGTCATTTTTTGCCAAGATGGGATTGCCTAAATTAATGGCTGCGCGCAGTTCCCCGGTAGGCGCAAAGGATGAAACGACTTGTGACATGACCATATTCGACCACACGAACATGACTGCAAGCCAACAAAAATCTCGCCACAACCGAGGCACTTTGTGCATACCGACTCCTGACCCAATAAAAGTCAATCTTGCCTGTTTCCGAATCTTGACCAAGCACCCAAGCGACAGCTCAACTTGCTGCGAAAATAGCGAGATGACGTACAGCGTAAAAGAAATGTTCTACACCCTGCAAGGTGAAGGCGCCAATGCAGGGCAACCCGCCGTGTTTTGCCGTTTCGCCGGTTGCAATCTGTGGAGCGGCCGCGAAGAAGACCGCAGCTCGGCCATTTGCCAGTTTTGCGACACCGACTTCGTGGGCACCGACGGTACGCACGGCGGTAAGTTCGAGACGCCCGAAGCCTTGGCGGCAGCGATCGCAAACTTTTGGCCCACGCACGACACCGCGCACCGTTTTGTGGTGCTGACGGGCGGTGAGCCATTGCTGCAAGTGGACGAGGCCTTGATCCAAGCCTTGCATGCGATGCACTTCCGCATTGCGGTGGAAACCAACGGCACGGTTCAACCACCCCAAGGCATCGACTGGCTGTGCATGAGCCCCAAGGCGGGTAGCCAGCGTGTGGTGATGGCCGGCCAAGAGCTCAAGCTGGTGTTTCCGCAAGTGGGGGCAGAGCCAGCTCTGTATGAATCTTTGAACTTTGAAAACTTCTACCTGCAGCCCATGGACGGCCCCCACGCGGCGTCCAACACCGCTGCCGCGGTGGCTTACTGCCAAGCGCACCCACGCTGGCGGTTGAGCCTGCAAACCCATAAGATGATCGGTATCCGATGAAATTTGAACTCAGCCAACGCTTCTACTTCGAAGCTGCCCACACTCTGCGTCGCAAGATTGATGCGGCGGGAAGCCTGCGCATCCATGGCCACACGTACCACGCCGAAGTCACCATCGCGGGCCTGCCTGACCCAGAGTCCGGCATGATGATGGATCTCGCCTTTCTTCGCAAAGAAATCGAGCAGGTGCGCGAGAAGCTCGACCACCACTTCCTTGATGAAGTGGCGGGCATCGGCCCCGCCACACTCGAGAACTTGTGCGCCTTCATCTACAACGACCTCAAGGCCGCTTTGCCCAACATTCACCGCATCACGATCGAACGCCCTGCCAGCGGCGACAAGTGCTGCCTCATGCCCCACGAAGACTGACCCCATGTCCATCAAAGCCGTTGTGTTCGATGCCTATGGCACGTTGTTCGATGTGTATGCCATCGGGGCATTGGCTGAGCAGTTGTATCCGGGCCAAGGCGCAGCCATCTCGGTGTTGTGGCGTGACAAGCAAATTGACTACACGCGGCTCATCACCATGTCGGACCCGCACCGACCCGAAGGCAGTCGCCACTACCAATCGTTTTGGGAACTGACACGCCTCGCCCTCGACTACACGCTGGCGCGTTTCAAGCTCGACGCCAAGCCCGACAACATCGCCGCCCTGATGGGTCAGTACGCCAAGCTCACGCCTTTCCCAGAGAACCTGGGCGTGTTGCAGCGCTTGAAGGAACGTGGCATCACCACCGCGATCCTCTCCAACGGTAGCCCCGAGATGCTCAACACGGCGGTCACTCACGCAGGTATGAGCGAGCTGATTGACCACATCATTTCGGTGGACCCCCTTCGTCTGTTCAAAACATCGCCCGAAGCCTACGGTCTGGTGCAACACACCATCCCCGTGAAGGCAGAAGAAATTTTGTTTGTCTCCAGCAACGGCTGGGACGCCTTGGGCGCCACGTGGTTTGGCTTCACCACCTTGTGGGTGAACCGCCAACAATTGCCCTTCGAGACCATCGGGCCCAAGCCCACCCACACCGGCCATGACCTGACCCGCGTGTTGGACGTGCTGACGCATTGAACATGGACAGCCTGCGCATCGACAAGTGGCTGTGGGCCGCACGTTTCTACAAAACACGCAGTCTCGCGTGTGATGAAGTCACCAAACACCGCATCCAAATCAATGGCCAAGACGTCAAGCCTGCCCGTGAAGTGAAGGTGGGAGACACCCTCACCTTGCGCAAAGGCCACGTCATCAAAACCATCGTCGTCCAAGGAATCAGTGCCGCCCGCGGCCCTGCGCCTGTGGCGCAAGCGTTGTACGAAGAAACGCCTGAAAGCATGGCACTAAGAGCCAAACAAGCTGAGCAAAACCGTTTGGCTTTTGAGCCAGCACACAGCATCGAAAACGGCAGGCCCACCAAACGTGACCGCCGCCAAATTGAACACGCATGGAACGAGCGCTGGAGCGCAAGCACCGACCACTAACCACACCACACACACGAAGGAAAAATCACATGGGCGCTCAATGGAAAGCAAAAGGCAAAGACTTAGCAGCCAACGCTAAGGGCCGCATCTTTAGCAAACTGGCCAAGGACATCATGGTCGCCGCGCGCAACGGTGCAGACCCTGCCGCCAACTCACGCCTGCGCATGGTGGTGGAGCAAGCCCGCAAGGTCTCCATGCCCAAAGAAACGCTGGACCGCGCCATCAAAAAAGGGGCTGGCCTCACGGGTGAGTCTGTGCAGTTTGAACGCGTGATTTACGAAGGCTACGCACCGCACCAAGTGGCGGTGATGGTCGAATGCCTGACCGACAACGTCAACCGCACCGCACCCGAGATGCGCGTACTGTTTCGCAAAGGCCAGCTCGGTACGTCAGGCTCAGTGTCATGGGACTTTGACCATGTGGGCATGATTGAAGCAGAACCCACCTCCGCCGATGCAGATGCTGAAATGGCTGCCATCGAGTCCGGGGCACAAGACCTGGAAGCCGGCGATGAAGGCGCCACCGTGTTCCTGACCGAGCCCGCCGACCTTGACTTGGTGAGCCGCGCCCTGCCCGCCCACGGTTTCAATGTGCTGTCGGCCAAACTTGGCTACAAGCCAAAGAACCCCGTCGACCCAGCCAATCTAAGCGCTGAAGCCTTGGAAGAAGTCGAAGCCTTTCTCTCCGCGATTGACGACAACGACGATGTGCAAAACGTCTACGTGGGGCTGGCCGGTTAACTTCTCACATGACACTTGCAAAACAGGACACCCAAGGCACTCTCGGCATTGACTTCGGCACCTCCAACTCGGCCATCGCTTGGGCCAACCCACAAGCCACCGCACAACTGATCCCACTCGAAGGCGATGCGCTGGCCATGCCCACGGCCGTGTTTTACAACGCCGAGGACGGCCGCACGCACTTTGGGCGCGAGGCCATCACGCACTACCTAGAAGGGACTGAGGGGCGTTTGATGCGCTCACTCAAAAGCCTGCTGGGTAGTCCGCTGTTGATGGAGACCACGCTCATCAACAACCAGTTGGTGAACTTCCAAGACATCGTCACCACGTTCTTGTCCACCTTGCGCGAACGTGCCACACGCCATGTGGGCACCGCCCCGACCCGCGTGGTCATGGGCCGTCCCGTGCACTTTGTGGACGACGACTTGGCGCGTGATGCGCAAGCACAAGCCTCGCTGCACCAAGCGGCGACAGCGGCGGGCTTCACCGACATCACGTTTCAACTCGAACCCATCGCGGCCGCTCTGGATTACGAGCGACGCCTCACACGCGAAAGCACCATCTTGGTGGCTGATATTGGCGGGGGCACCTCTGACTTCACCGTGGTGCGCTTGGGCCCAGCGTGCATGCATCGCTCAGACCGTGCAGATGATGTGCTGGCCACCACGGGCGTGCACGTGGGTGGCACGGACTTTGACCAAAAACTCAGCCTCGAGCAACTCATGCCGCTGCTGGGCTATGGACATCTCGGCCCCCAAAGTCGCGAAGTGCCGAACCGGGTGTTTTACGATTTGTCGACCTGGCATCTGATCAACTGGCAATACCAACCCAAGGCCATGGCCCAAGCCAAAGCCCTGCAAACCAACTACACCGATGTGCATTTGCATACGCGTTTGATGACCGTGTTGAATGAGCGCTATGGCCATCACATGGCACATGACGTGGAGCAAGCCAAAATTCATAGCTCACAGACTGGCAGCGAGTCGAGCATTGACCTGTCGTATGTCGAAGCAGGCTTGACAGCCTCCCTCGGGAGCGGTGACTTGCAACAACACTTGGCCAAACTGCTCGCCAGCGCCGTTGCGTGTGCACGCGAATGCGTGAAACGCGCAGGGCTGACGCATGGCAAGCCAGACGCCATCTACCTCACCGGTGGTTCATCGGCGCTACGCACGTTCCAGCAAGCACTGCAAGCTGAGTTTGCGGGCGTGCCCTTGGTCGAAGGCGATTTGTTTGGCGGTGTCGCGTCGGGACTGGTTTACAGCCGTCATTGAAGGACGCACGGACAGACAAAAAAAAGGGGCCGCGAACGGCCCCTTTTTTATACCTGAAACAGGATTTACTTGCCGCCTGAGTGCTTAGCAATCAATGCCTTTGCACCATCCAGCATTTGCTTGCCGTTTTGGCCTTTGGCATTCATGTCAGCCACCCACGCGTCGGTCAAAGGTTGACCGATTTTTTTCCAGTTTTCCAACTCGGATTTTGGAAT
>CAIODK010000327.1 GCA_903856995.1 uncultured Burkholderiales bacterium | reverse complement strand
GGCAGATGCTCTGCCATGCGGGGATCGAGAATTTTGACGTCGAGTTTCATGTGCTTGAAATGGAAAAGTAAAAGTGAAGAAGTAAAGGTTTACGCTTTTAAGCGGCGGGCAATCTCGGCCACCAGCTGGCGTGCCAGCGTGAGCTTGTTTGCTTGCGGCAATGCCTGGCTGCCCTGTGCGTCGACCAACAACAACGCGTTGTCGTCTAACCCAAACGTTGCGGGGCCAATGTTGCCTACCAACAGCGGAACGCCTTTGCGTTCGCGTTTGGTGGTGGCGTGCTTGAGCAAATCATGGCTTTCAGCCGCAAAGCCGACGCAATACAAGGCGCCACTTTTTGCACGCCCTGATTGCGCCACGCCCGCCAAGATATCTGGATTTTCGACAAAGCTCAGCTGCGGCAATTGCCCCGAGCCATCTTTTTTAATTTTTTGACCCGCCACATCGGCTACGCGCCAATCAGCTACGGCAGCTGTGGCCACAAACACCGAGGCCGCATCCACATGCCGTGCCACCGCCGCCTGCATCTCCAGGGCCGAGCGCACATCCACGCGATGCACACCTCGCGGCGTCTGCAGATGCACGGGGCCAGCTACCAAGGTCACCACGGCACCCGCTTCGCGAGCGGCACGCGCAATGGCGAACCCCATCTTGCCGCTGGACAAATTGGTAATGCCGCGCACTGGATCGATCGCCTCATAGGTCGGGCCCGCAGTCACCAGCACATGCTGACCAGCCAGCACCTTGGGTTGGAGGAACGCCAACAGGTCTTGCAAAATTTCTTCAGGCTCCAGCATTCGGCCATCGCCCGTCTCGCCACAGGCTTGTTCGCCCTGCCCCACATCCAACACGTGCGCTCCGTCGGCTTTGAGTTGTGCCATGTTGCGTTGCGTGGCGGGGTGTTCCCACATTTCGCGGTTCATGGCGGGTGCCAGTATCAAAGGTACACGCGCAATCGGACGGGCTAGGCACATGAGGCTCAACAAGTCGTCGGCTCGACCATGAAGAAGCTTGGCCATAAAGTCAGCGCTGGCGGGGGCCACCACAATGGCGTCTGCCTCGCGGCTCAAATTAATATGCGCCATGTTGTTGGGTTCACGGCTATCCCATTGCGAGACATAGACCGGACGGTTCGACAGGGCTTGTAAAGTAACGGGCGTGATGAACTGAGCTGCAGCCTCAGTCATCACCACCTGAACCGTGGCCCCGGCCTTGACCAAGGCACGGCACAGCTCCGCCGCTTTATAGCAGGCGATACCGCCGCTCAAACCCAAAACAATGTGTTTATTTGACAGATCAGACATGGCTCGCAATGTAGCAGAGCGCCTATAATTTCGATTTCCACCTACCGGGAGATCATCCTCCCGATCTGGCATGACCCAATTTGTATTCGTCACCGGCGGCGTGATCTCTTCTCTCGGCAAGGGAATCGCAGCTGCTTCACTCGCTGCGCTCCTTGAATCGCGCGGCCTCAAAGTCACTCTCATCAAGCTGGACCCCTACATCAACGTAGACCCAGGCACTATGTCGCCCTTCCAGCACGGCGAGGTGTTCGTCACCGAAGACGGCGCAGAAACCGACCTCGATTTGGGCCACTACGAGCGCTTCATCACGACGCGCATGAAAAAGGCCAACAACTTCACAACCGGCCAAATTTACCAAAGCGTGCTCGACAAAGAGCGTCGCGGCGACTATTTGGGCAAGACGGTTCAAGTCATCCCGCACATCACCAACGAGATTCAAGAATTCATCAAACGTGGCGCAGCGTATGACACGCCTGAGGCCGTTGACGTGGCCATCGTTGAAATCGGCGGAACCGTGGGTGACATCGAGTCCCTGCCATTCCTAGAAGCCGCTCGCCAGATGAACTTGAAGCACGGCCCCAACAACACCGCGTTTGTACATCTGAGCTATGTGCCTTGGATTGCAGCCGCAGGCGAGCTCAAAACCAAACCCACCCAACACACGGCCCAAAAGCTGCGCGAAATCGGCATTCAGGCGGACGCGTTGGTCTGCCGTGCGGATCGCCCTATTCCAGAAGAAGAGCGCCAAAAAATCAGCCTTTTCTCCAATGTGCCTGAGTGGGGCGTGATCTCCATGTGGGACGTGGACACCATTTACAAAGTGCCTCGCATGTTGCATGAGCAAGGCTTGGACCGTTTGGTGTGTGAAAAACTGCGCATCAACGCACAGCCGGCCAACTTGCAACGTTGGGACGATTTGGTTCACGAAGTGGCCAACCCTAAAGCCGAAGTCACCATCGCGATGGTGGGCAAGTACGTCGACCTGTCCGACAGCTACAAATCGCTCAACGAAGCGCTGCGCCACGCCGGCATGAAGAACCATGCGCGTGTGAAGATCGAATACATCGACTCTGAAAACATCACGCCCGACACCGTCAAACAACTCGAAAAGTTTGACGCCATCTTGGTCCCTGGTGGCTTTGGTATCCGCGGCGTTGAAGGCAAGATTTCTTCTGCCCAATTCGCCCGTGAAAACAAAGTGCCTTACCTCGGCATCTGTTTGGGCATGCAAGTGGCCACCATTGAATACGCTCGCCACATGGCCGGTCTGAAAGACGCCAACAGCACAGAGTTCGTGCCCGATGGCCCTAACCCCGTCATTGCCCTCATCAACGAATGGAAAGATGCGGACGGCAGCATTCAAACCCGCAGCGCCAGCTCCAACTTGGGCGGCACCATGCGCTTGGGCGCACAAAGCTCAGACGTGGTTCCTGGCACCTTGGCACACAAGATTTACGGCGACGTGGTGACCGAACGTCACCGTCACCGCTATGAAGCCAACGTGAACTACTTGGACGCGTTGCGCAAAGCGGGCTTGGTGATTTCGGCACTCACCCAGCGTGAGCAGCTGACCGAAATCGTTGAATTGCCTCAAACCGTGCACCCTTGGTACATGGGCGTGCAGTTCCACCCTGAGTTCAAGTCGACGCCTTGGGATGGACACCCGCTGTTCAACGCCTTCGTGAAGGCGGCTCTTGATCACAAGGCCAAAGCCTAAGCCAGCAACCAACGGGACACGCCATGAAATTATGCGGATTTGACGTCGGTCTCCATCAGCCCTTCTTTTTGATTGCGGGCACCTGCTCCATCGAAGGCTTGGAGATGTCGATCGACGTAGCTGGGCAACTCAAAGAGATTTGTACAACCTTGGGCATCCCCTTGATCTACAAAGGATCCTTTGACAAGGCCAACCGATCCTCCGGTGAGACCAAGCGTGGCGTGGGCATCGATGCGGGTTTAAAGATCCTCGACGAAGTGCGTCGCCAAATCCAAGTTCCGATCTTGACCGACGTGCACGACGCATCGCATGTCAAAACCGTAGCCAGCGTGGTCGATGTTTTGCAAACCCCTGCATTTTTATGCCGGCAGACCGACTTCATCCGTGCAGTGGCCCAATCTGGCAAGCCTGTGAACATCAAGAAAGGTCAATTCTTGGCCCCTTGGGACATGAAAAATGTCATCGACAAGGCCCGCGCCGCAGCGCGCGAAGCAGGCCTGCCCGAAGACAACTTCTTGGCCTGCGAACGCGGCGTGAGCTTTGGCTACAACAATTTGGTGGCGGACATGACCAGCTTGGCCGAGATGCGCAAGACCGGCGCCCCCGTCGTGTTCGATGTAACCCACTCGGTGCAAAAACCCGGCGGCCAAGGCACCAGCAGCGGTGGCGCTCGAGAGATGGTGCCCGTGTTGGCCCGCGCAGGCGTTGCTGCAGGCGTGGCGGGGCTGTTCATGGAAACCCATCCTTGCCCTGCAGAAGCTTGGTCCGACGGCCCCAACGCCGTTCCTTTAGGCAAAATGAAAGCCTTGCTCGAGACCTTGGTCCAGCTCGATGCCGTGACCAAAAAGAATCCGTTCTTAGAAGACAACTTCGCTTAACAACCCTTTTATTTTTCAATTGAGAGAGTCTGAAAATGAGTGCAATCGTAGATATCGTCGCCCGTGAAATTTTGGATAGCCGTGGCAACCCCACTGTGGAATGTGATGTGTTGCTGGAATCCGGCACCATGGGTCGTGCCGCTGTCCCGTCTGGCGCATCCACTGGCAGCCGCGAAGCCATCGAATTGCGCGACGGCGACAAAAGCCGTTACCTCGGCAAAGGTGTACTGAAGGCCGTTGAACACATCAATACCGAAATCTCTGAAGCTGTGTTGGGCTTGGATGCCTCTGAGCAAGCCTTCCTCGACAAGACCCTGATCGACCTCGACGGCACAGACAACAAAGGCCGCTTAGGCGCCAACGCCATCTTGGCCGTGTCGATGGCTGTGGCTCGCGCTGCGGCCGAAGAGTCTGGTCTGCCTTTGTACCGGTACTTCGGTGGCATGAATGCCAACCAATTGCCTGTGCCCATGATGAACGTCATCAACGGCGGCGCACACGCCAACAACAACTTGGACTTGCAAGAGTTCATGATCATCCCAATCGGCGCACCCACTTTTCGTGAAGCCGTGCGCTGGGGTGCAGAAGTGTTCCATGCCCTGAAGAAAATCATTCACGACAAAGGCATGAGCATTGCTGTGGGCGACGAAGGTGGCTTTGCCCCTAACGTGGCCAGCCACGAAGCTGCGATCCAAATGATCTTGGACGCTGTAGCCGCTGCCGGCTACACCGCAGGCGAACAGATCGCCATCGGCTTGGACTGTGCAGCCAGCGAGTTCTACAAAGACGGCAAATACCACTTGGCTGGTGAAGGCCTCCAACTAACAGCCCAGCAATGGACAGACATGCTGGCCACTTGGTGCGACAAGTACCCCATCATCAGCATCGAAGACGGCATGGCTGAAAACGACTGGGACGGCTGGAAGGTTTTGACCGACCGCTTGGCCAAGACAGTTCAAATCGTGGGTGACGACTTGTTTGTGACCAACACCAAGATCTTCAAAGAAGGCATTGACAAAGGTATTGCCAACTCGATCCTGATAAAGATCAACCAAATCGGCACGTTGACCGAAACCTTCGAAGCCATCGAGATGGCCAAACGCGCGGGTTACACCGCCGTGATCAGCCACCGCTCTGGCGAGACCGAAGATTCGACCATCGCTGACATCGCCGTTGGTTTGAACGCTGGGCAAATCAAAACCGGTTCGATGAGCCGTTCTGACCGCATGGCCAAATACAACCAGCTCTTGCGCATTGAAGAAGACTTGGGCGACGTGGCCGTGTACCCAGGCCGCTCAGCCTTCTACAACCTGCGCTAATCGCTCGTGATGCTGCGTCCACTCCACCTCGTGCTGATTGCCCTGCTGCTTGTGCTGCAGGGCCAGCTGTGGTTTGGTCGCGGCAGCTTGCCAGACGTGATCCGTTTGCGCCAAGTGCTGAATGAACAAAAACAACAAAATGTCGCTTCGCAATTGGCCAACGACCGCCTCAGCGCAGAGCTCCATGACCTCAAAGATGGTCTGGAGATGGTCGAAGAGCGTGCGCGCTCTGAAATTGGCATGGTCAAACCGAACGAAGTCTTCGTGCAGATCGCGAAGTGACCGAATTCCTTTTTTCGACGGCTTTCACCCTCTGGGGTCTGGACACTTCTTGGCTTGAACTAATCGCGGTGTCACTGTCACTCGCCATGGTGGTGTGCACCATCGCAGAGCAACACTGGGGCTGGCCCTTGGCGGCCCTCAGCTCCCTTCTCTATTTGTTCTTGTTTTGGAGCCAGCGACTCTACGGCGACGCCCTGTTGCAAGTGGCTTTTGCTGTTCTTGCTGTGTGGGGCTGGTCGGTCTGGCTGCGTGGTTTAGCAGGTGAGCCGTTAACCGTCACTTGTTTGAACCCACGACAGAGGTGGCACTTCGTTTGCTCCGGCGCAGTCTTATGGCTTGCCACCGGCCTGACGCTAAAAAACTTCACCGACACCGATGTCCCTTGGTGGGACGCCTTCCCAACCGCCATTAGCTTGATTGGCCAATATTTGCTGGCTCGCAAGCGTCTAGAGAACTGGGCCGCATGGTTCATCGTCAACGTCGTGGCAGCTGGGTTGTTCGCTTGGAAAGCCTTGTGGCTCACGTCCCTGCTCTACGTCGTCTTCATCGCCCTGAGCGTGATCGGTTGGCGCAGCTGGTCAGCACGCATGAAGGCGAGCGACGTATGAAAATAGCCTTACTCGGAGCCGAGAGCACCGGCAAATCGCATCTCGCCGTCGCCTTAGCCATGCACCTGAGTGGATGTGGCCTCAAGGTGCACCGTGTGGATGAGTATTTACGTGAATGGTGCGACGACGAACAAAGAACACCACGACAAGAAGAGCAACGTCTGATCGCGCACACACAAATGGATCGCGTCTTGGCCGCCCCTGCAGATTCTGTATTGATTGCAGACACCACGCCGCTCATGACAGCGGTCTACAGCCAAATGGTGTTCAACGACCACAGTCTCGACGCCTTCGCACTCGCCCATCAAGCTTTGTTTGACGTCACCTTGCTCATGGGAATGGACATCGAATGGGTCAGCGATGGGTTACAGCGCGTCGGCGCCCACGTGCGTGAACCTGTTGACCAAAAGATCAGGGGCTTGTTAGCCCAAGCAGATCTGCCTTACCAAGTGGTTTACGGTAACGGGACGCAGCGACTAGAGAATGCTTTGTTTTGCATTGGCAGGGAAGCGCCGCAATGGGCCAAGCAGCTTGAGCGGCAAGAGTCACCGGCTCGCTGGAGCGGTCCTTGTGAAACTTGCGGCGATGGCGAATGCGAGCATCGCCTCTTCACAAGCCTGCTCCAACCCTGACGGGCGTTACTGCAGCGACGACGTGCCTGACCCCGCGGTCGGCACACCAGTGAAGATCTGAGCAGCATCCACGGCGTCATACCGGTATTGCCGCCCACAGAAGTCACAACCCACTTCCACATTGCCTCGCTCGGCCAAGATGCTCTCGACCTCGTCAGAGCCCAAGCTCCGAATCATGTTGCTGACGCGTTCGTTGCTACAGGAGCAGGCAAATTTGGGCGTCAGGGGCTCAAACCGCACCAAGGTCTCTTCCCAGAACAGGCGACGCAAAATAGTTTCAGCATCGAGCCCCAGCAGCTCTCCAGGCTTCAAGCTAGCGGCCAAAATCGAGATGCGGTTGTAGTCTTCGTTGCGGCCAATTTCGTCTTCGTCTTCCATGCTAGCTTTGGCCGCCAAATTACCTTCTCCCTTGAGTGGAAGGCGTTGGATCAACAACCCTGCTGCCGTGGTGTCATTGGCAGCCAAGACCAAGGTGGTGTCGAGTTGCTCGCTTTGCAGCATGTAGTGTTGCAACACATCGCTGAATTTATCGAGCTTGTTGCGTTGATCATCAAACAAAGGAACCACACCTTGATACGGCTGTTGCCCCGGTAATTTGCTCAACGGATCTAGCGTGATGGCGCAACGGCCTTCGTTGTTGACGTTCACCATCTCGGGCAAGCTACTGTTATCACGCAAGGTACCCACGACTTTGGCTGTGGCACGTAGGCTCAAATCTGGATTCACTTCCACCACCGCCAGTTTCAATGGGCCGTCGCCAAATATCTGCATCACCAAAGCACCGTTGAATTTGATGTTCGATTGCATCAACACCGCCGCTGCCGTCATCTCACCCAACAAGTGACGCACAGGCTCTGGATAAGCACCGGTCTCTAAGTTGTCGGCGCGACGTTGCAGCACCTCCTGCCACACGTCAGTGAGCTGCACCAACATGCCACGCACAGGCAAACCATCGAACAAAAATTTATGGAGCTGAGACATCAAACTATTTTCTTTAAACCCGCTTTGGAACGGTTTTTGTTAACCACAACGTGCGCTGCGCTATGGCGACACACTGCATTTTCTAGGGCTTTCTACAATTGTAAGGATGAGTCTGCGCCATTTAGCCCTAACTGCCCTGTGTCTATGCGAACCCGATGAAAAAGTTCAAGCGGTTCAGTCGCTGTGGGCGAGGCACAAGAATTTAACACTCACGCCTAGCGAACAACTCTCACCGGAGGCCCACTTGGCATTGCCCGGCCGACCGTTGCGTCCAACGCTGATCCCTCCCCAGCTCGTCCCCACACGGACGCCCTATACCCCGGAGGGCTTGGCTGCGTTGTTGCACGCGGTGTGTCACATCGAGTTCAATGCCATCAACTTGGCGCTGGATGCCGTCTGGCGATTCCCCCATATGCCTGAGGACTATTACACCGACTGGCTCCGCGTGGCGTTTGAAGAGTCACAACACTTCGAGCTCCTGCATGCCCACTTAAATAGTTTGGGTGTCACGTATGGCGACTTGGATGCACACGACGGCATGTGGCATATGTGCCAAAAAACCTCGGACGATGTGCTGGCACGCATGGCCTTGGTACCCCGCACACTTGAAGCACGTGGACTCGATGCCACGCCGTTGATCCAAGCCAAGCTGCGCAAAGCGGCTAGCCCTGGCGCGCTGCGTGCTGTTGAAATTTTGGACATCATCTTGCATGAAGAGGTGGGGCACGTGGCGATCGGCAACCATTGGTACCGCTGGCTCTGTGAACAAAGGGGCTTAGACCCGCTGTCGCACTATGCCGAATTGGCAAAACGCTATGAAGCGCCCAAACTGCGCCCCCCTTTCAACACCGAAGCCCGCAAACGTGCAGGCTTTACAGACACCGAGCTGAACTACTTGCTGGGCGCTTGAACACATCATCCCCGTGGGTGATGCTGGCCATGCAAACTCTTCAATCGCTCACGCGCAATATGCGTGTAAATGGTGGTGGTGGAAATATCAGAATGGCCCAACAACATTTGTACGGCACGCAAGTCTGCGCCGTGGTTGAGCAAATGCGTTGCAAATGCATGACGCAAGGTGTGCGGCGAGATCGGCACATGGATCTGGGCCTGTAAAGCATAGCGCTTGATGAGTTGCCAAAACATAGCTCGCGTCATCGACTCGCCCGCATTCTTGCCACGCACGGTCACGAACAAGGCTTCGGTGAGATGCCCCGCCAACAGCACAGGACGCACCTCACTCAAATAACGCTGTAGCCAGTCGCGGGCCACTTCGCCAAAAGGCACCAAGCGTTCTTTGCTACCTTTTCCCATGATGCGAAGCACCCCGTCATTCAAGCTCACATGCAAAGTTTTGAGATCGACCAACTCGCTCACACGC
>CAIODK010000326.1 GCA_903856995.1 uncultured Burkholderiales bacterium | reverse complement strand
GGGAGGGGCTTAGGGCAGGTGACGATTTCTGGTACCCCAGCATGAGGAACCTGCCCTAAGCCCCTCCCCGAAGCGAGCTCAGCACAAACAGCAAAGACTTAAAGCGAAATCACCTGCATCCCAGGCAGCGTAGGCATGGGGAACTCTTCGTGATCAAACGCCTTGTCGCCATCTTCTGACGCAACACCCGTGCTCTTCAAGTTCTTGAAATCAAACTTGGTGTGGTCCATCAGGTGCGAAGGCACCACGTTTTGCAGCGCGGCAAACATGTTCTCAATGCGGCCTGGGTGCTTCTTCTCCCACTCGCGCAGCATCTCGCCCACCACTTGGCGTTGCAAACCGTCTTGGCTGCCGCACAAGGTGCAAGGGATGATGGGGAACTCACGCAGCTTGGCCCAACGCTCCAAGTCCTTCTCGGCCACGTAGGCGAGGGGGCGAATCACCATGTGGTCGCCGCCGTCACTCACCAGCTTGGGCGGCATGCTCTTGAGTTTGCCGCCGAAGAACATGTTCAAGAAGAAGGTTTGCAAGATGTCGTCGCGGTGGTGGCCGAGCGCGATTTTGTTGCAACCTAACTCGCCCGCCACGCGGTACAAAATGCCGCGGCGCAAGCGCGAGCAAAGGCTGCACATGGTTTTGCCTTCGGCAATCTTGTCCTTGACGATGGAATAGGTGTCCTGCGTTTCAATGCGGAACTTCACGCCTACTTGCGCCAAATACTTGGGCAATACATCGGCTGGGAAGCCGGGTTGCTTTTGGTCGAGGTTGACCGCAATCAGCTCAAAGCTGATGGGTGCGCGTTGCTGCATCTTGAGCAAGATGTCGAGCATGGCGTAGCTGTCTTTGCCGCCCGACATGCAGACCATGATCTTGTCGCCTTCTTCGATCATGTTGTAGTCGACGATGGCTTGGCCCACTTGGCGGCACAGGCGTTTTTCGAGCTTGTGGTTCTCGTGCTCGATCTTGATTTGTTTGGGGTCTTTTTCGATAGTTGTCATTACCATTGTCCTGTTTCCATGCGAATGGCTACTTCGCAGTCTTCAAAAATTTCGAGCTTGGCGATTTTCACGCGCACGCCCAACACACCCGGCAGTTGCATCAACCGGTGGGCGAGTTTGCCAATCAGGGTTTCGAGCAGGTTGACGTGCTCGGCCGTGCACTCGGTGATGATGATCTGGCGCACCTTGCGGTAGTCCAGTACATGGCAAATGTCATCGTCGTGCGGCAGCAGGGGTTGCGTGCCAAGGTTCAACTCCGCATCCACTTGAATGGGTTGCGGGTCAATCTTCTCGTGCTCCAAGATGCCAAGGTTGGCATCAAAGCGCAGGCCGGTGAGGTGGAGGATTTGTGTGCCTTTACTTGCCATGTCACAGCACTCCAGGTTTGGCGCGGAACACTTCCACACCCACGGCGTCGCAGTCGGGGTAGACGTCGGGCTTGCGGGTGGACACGCGCGCGGCCATCACGCCGGTGTGGGCGAGCAAGTGCGTGAGGATGTCATCGCACAAGGTTTCTTGCAAGTTGATGTGGCCTTGCGCCACGCGGCCATGCACCACGGCGCGCACAAAGTCGTAGTCGACCACTTCGTCGATGCGGTCGTCATGCGGGCGCGTGCCTTCGAGCGAGACATACAAATCCACGTCGATGATGATGCGCTGCGTCGCTTGCAGTTCGTGTGCGTGAATGCCGATGTGCGCTTGCACGGTGAGGCCGCGCAAAAATAAGCGGCGGCAATGGCGGAGTAGGGTGTCGTTCATGATTTGAAAAGTTCCTCGACCACAAACATCACATCACGTGCGAGTGGTACCAAATGTTGGCCGTTGTCCACGCGCACGGTCGTGCCGGTGATGCTGGCATTGCCCGCCAAAAACACCACGCTGCTGGCTACGTCGGCGGGGTTGATGGGGTGACGCAGCAAGTTGGTGTGTGCGGCGCGGTTGAAGTTGTCTTGGGTTTGAGGCCCGCTGGGGTACATCAGGCCGGGGGCCACCGCGTTCACACGCAGCGTGGGCGCGAGCGACTGGGCTTGCAGGCTGACTGCCCGCTCCAGCGCGAGCTTGGACAGCGTGTACGAAAAATAATCGGGGTTGAGGTTGAACACCTTTTGGTCCAACACGTGGATCACGCTGGGCTTGGCAGCGTCGCTAGGGTCGACCGCCGAGGCGTGCAACGCGGCCATCCACTTGCCAAAACGCATGGGGGCCATGAGGTTGACCTTGAGCTGCGCCAAGGCCTGTGCCTCGTCAAAGTCGCGACCTTCGTCGGGTACAAAAAGAGATGCGTTGTTGACCACACATTGCAGCGCCGTGCCGGTGATGGCCACGGTGGTGTCAAAGATGCTTTGGCAGCTGGCCTCGTCTTCCAAGTCGCCTTGCACCG
>CAIODK010000325.1 GCA_903856995.1 uncultured Burkholderiales bacterium | reverse complement strand
GTGGCAATGCCCGTCGCATAATGCGCGGTGCTCAAATCGCGTGACACGACCAACAGTTGTCCGTCACGTGTTCCGTCTTTGTATGTGGCTAATTTCATACGCCAATTCTATGAAAGATCGCTCTCCCGTCATGCGCGCCCTTGCCCAGCCTGTTAGCCCCCCTCATTTGCAACGCAAACATGCGGTGCTGCTGGTGGCTGGCGTGTTGCTGCTGCACGTGTGGCTGTTGGCGGGTAGCTCGCTGTGGTTCTCACCCGAAGCGGGCAAACCTCTTCGCACACAAGCCATGGTGACGCGCCAAATTGAAGTGACTGCGCCGCGTGCGCCCCAAGCGCCCAAGCCTGCGCAGCCACCCCCCGCCAAACCCACGCCCGTGCAAAACGCCGACGCGCCAGCCGAGGCCCCGGAGAATGCCAAACCCTTGAAGTTTGATGAATTCGGTCAAGACCTCTCAGCCGCCGTCGGACTACCTGCGCGCAGCGCGTCGGCGGTGGACTTGCCGCCCTACAAACGCACAGGGAGCGACGGTGCGACAGAAGTCACCGCCTTCAAAGCGCCCGACTCTGCGCTGCTGAAATACCAAGTGCAAGGCCAAGCCAAGGGCTTTAACTACTGGGCATCGGCTGAACTCAATTGGCAACAAGACGGCAAAGACTATGAAGCCCGCTTAGAGGTGAGTGCGTTCTTGTTGGGCTCTCGCGTTCAGGTCAGCAAAGGCACATTAGGGGCTGAAGGCCTCATGCCCACCCGCTTTGGCGACAAAACCCGCAGCGAGCTAGCGGCACACTTTCAGCGTGACAAAGGCATCATCAGCTTCAGCGCCAATTCGCCCGACGCCCCCTTGCTCAAAGGCGCGCAAGACCGTTTGAGCGTGGTGTTGCAGCTCAGCACCTTGCTCGCGGCCGACCCAACCCGCTTTCCGACAGGCACCATGCTGTCGTTCCAAACGGTATCGCAGCGCGAAGCCGAGATTTGGCAGTTCTTGGTGGAAAAAGAAGAAATGCTGCAACTTCCCTTTGGCGACATCAGCGCCATCAAGCTCAACCGCAAGCCCCGCCGAGAGTTTGACCAACATATTGAGCTCTGGCTTGCGCCCACCTTGGGCTATTTGCCGGTGCGATTGCGCATCACCAACGCCAATGGCGACATGGTGGACCAACTTTTAAGCAAAGCAGAAAAGCCCAGCCCTTGAATTCGGGCTTTTGAATCCGATATGCTTAGATGCAATTCAGTTTTCGCCGAAAGAACCCCATGGACATGCTCTACAACTCCGACACGTACTCCGTGATGCACCTGCAGGTGCAGGACGATGCGTTGTTGCCTGTCCGCCCCGATGTGCCGGCACTGGCCCGCCACGGCTTTGAGATTGTGGACAAACGCTCAGGCAAAGAGATTTACCTCGAAGGCTCTTGGGCCGAGCAATTCCAAACCCACCTGCGTGCTTGGCAAGAAAACGCCCCCACGCAAGAGGAGGTGGAAGACACCTTGGCCGGCTATGCCGAGCTGGCTCAAAACCGGGTCGTGGTGCACTGAGCCCACACCTGAACGACACCTAGGGCGCTTTGGCGCCCTTTTTTGTGCCCAGTCCTACCTACAATCGCACACATGACTGCATACATCCTCAACCTGTCTTGCCCTGACCGTCAGGGCATCGTGCACGCCGTGTCAGGCTTCTTGCTAGAGCGCCATGGCAACATCGAAGAAGCCGCTCAGTACAACGACCCAGACACGGGCTTGTTCTTTATGCGTGTGCAGTTCGCCTGCGATGCCGTCAAGCAAGATGCCTTGCGCGAGCAGCTTGCCACCTTGGCCACTGAGTTCGGTATGAAGTGGACCTTGCATGACACCACCCAACCCATGCGCACGGTGTTGCTGGTCAGCAAAGAAGGCCATTGCTTGAACGATCTGCTGTTCCGCTGGAAGAGTGGCTTGTTGCCCGTGGACATTCGCGCCATCGTCAGCAACCACCGCGAGTTCTACCAACTCGCCGCCAGCTACAACGTGCCGTTCCACCACATCCCCGTCACCGCGGCCACCAAAGCGCAAGCCGAAGCCAAAGTGTACGAAGTGATCGAAGCCGAAGGCGCAGAACTGGTCGTGCTGGCCCGCTACATGCAAATCTTGAGTGACGACTTGTGCCGAAAACTGGCAGGCCGCGCGATCAACATTCACCACAGCTTCTTGCCCAGCTTCAAGGGTGCGAAACCGTACTACCAAGCGCATGACCGTGGCGTCAAGCTGATTGGTGCAACGGCCCATTACGTGACCGCCGACTTGGACGAAGGCCCCATCATTGAACAAGACGTGGCCCGCGTGGACCACAGCAAAACAGTGGAAGACTTCACCGCCCAAGGGCGTGACACCGAAAGCCAAGTCCTAGCCCGCGCCGTCAAGTGGCACAGCGAACACCGTGTGCTGCTGAACGGCCACAAGACCGTAATTTTCAAATGAGCGCCAACCGCATCCCGCCCATTCAGTGTTTGCTGACGTTTGAGGCCTTGGCGCGTTTGCGCTCGGTCACCCAAGCCGCTGAAGAGCAATGCGTGACCCCCAGCGCGGTGAGCCACCGCGTCAAGCAGCTAGAACAGTTGCTAGGCGTGAAGCTGTTTGGGCGCGCTGATTTCTCGCTCACCACCGAAGGCAGTGAATACCTCGCGCATGTGCGCGAAGGCTTGGCGATCTTGGAGCGATTCCCGGGCAAAGACGGCACCAGTGCAACGGGCAAACGCAAGCTGCGCTTGGCTGTGACGCCTACCTTTGCGCGCTCCATCCTGATGCCGCGTCTGCGCCAATTTGCCGAGGCCTACCCTGAGATCGACATCACGTTGCAAGTGAGCATCCCGCTTTTGGACGTGGTGGCCGAAGACGCCGATCTGACCATCCGCTTTGGTACCGGTCGCTATGCCGATGTCGAGCATGTGTGCCTCATGAAGGACGACGTCACGCCCATGGCCTCACCCGCCTACATCCGAGAGCATGGCCCGTTTGAGAACCCAGAAGACTTGCACGACGCCACACTCTTGCGCAGCCCGCTAGAGCCTTGGCGCACCTGGTTTGCCGCGCACGACCAAGACTGGCCCGAGCCAATGGATGGCTCTAGCTTCAACGACATTGGCTTGATGTGCGACGCCGCCGCCCAAGGCTTGGGCGTGGGCCTGGTACGCCTGAAGTTGGGCGCGCCTTGGCTCGACAACGGCACGCTGGTGCGCCTGTTTTCGCGCCAAGTACCAAGCCCCCATGGGCACTATCTGTGTTGGCGCACAGGCGCCATGGACCGCTGGGAATGCGCGGCATTTGCGGATTGGCTGCAAAAGGCCGTTCCTTAAATTACCTCACACGCGGTTGTAACTTTCTTCACACGCCGCCCGCCGCTTTTGCCGTAAAGTGGGCCTTATGCAAGCCTCACCCACCATCGACCAGCCAACCAACCACGACCGCGCCACGCGCCAAGCACGCGTCGTAGCGGCTTTGTTAAACGTGCTGCCGCAGCACGCCGTGCTCTACACCACCGAGGACACCGTGCCTTACGAGTGCGACGGCCTCACCGCCTACCGTGCACGCCCAATGTGCGTGGTGCTCCCCGAGACGATGGAAGAAGTGCAAGCCGTGCTCAAAACCTGCCACGCACTTGATGTGCCAGTGGTGGCGCGCGGTGCAGGCACGGGCCTGTCGGGCGGGGCCATGCCGCACACCCAAGGCGTGACGCTGTCGCTCGCCAAGTTCAACCAAATTCTGAACATCAACCCCGTGGCCCGAACTGCCGTGGTGCAGTGTGGTGTGCGCAACCTCGCCATCAGCGAAGCCGTGTCGCAATTCGGTTTGTATTACGCGCCGGACCCATCCAGCCAAATCGCCTGCACCATCGGTGGCAACGTGGCCGAGAACTCGGGCGGCGTGCATTGCTTGAAATACGGCCTGACCTTGCACAACGTGCTCAAGGTCAAAGGCTTCACCGTCGAGGGCGATGCGATTGAGTTCGGCAGCGACGCGCTCGATACGCCAGGTCTCGACCTGTTGCCCCTCATCGTGGGCAGCGAAGGCATGTTGGCCATCACCACCGAGGTGACCGTGAAACTCGTGCCCAAGCCTCAACTGGCTCGCTGCATCATGGCCAGCTT
>CAIODK010000324.1 GCA_903856995.1 uncultured Burkholderiales bacterium | reverse complement strand
TACCTTGATCAAATGGTTCCCTGACCGGCGTGGCATGGCCACCGGCATGGCCATCATGGGCTTTGGTGGCGGCGCGATGATTGGCTCGCCCATGGCTGCCGAACTGATGAAGATGTTTGCCACCGACACTGCCGTGGGCGTGGTGCAAACCTTCATCGTGATGGCGGGTGTGTATTTTGTGTTCATGATGGGGGGCGCTTTGTCCTACCGCGTGCCCGCCACTGGCTGGGCACCACGGGGCTGGACGCCACCCGTCGCTCAAGGCGCTAACGCCATGATCACGCACGGTCACGTGCACGTGAGCAAAGTTTGGGGCATTCCTCAGTTCTGGCTGGTCTGGATGGTGTTGTGTATGAACGTGTCCGCCGGTATCGGTGTGATCGGTATGGCTAGTCCCATGCTGCAAGAAGTCTTCGGTGGGGCCTTGATTGGCATCGACGCCAAGTTTGGCGAACTGGACAAGGCGCAGTTGACCGCGATTGCAGGTGTGGCCGCTGGCTTCACCGCGCTTCTGAGTTTGTTCAACATTGGTGGCCGTTTTGTCTGGGCCAGCTTCTCTGACAAGCTGGGTCGCAAGATGACCTACATCGTGTTCTTTGTGTTGGGTGGTTTGCTGTACGCCAGCATTCCAGCCAGCGCAGGTGCTGGTAGCAAGATGCTGTTCGTGTCTGCCTTCTGCATTATTTTGAGCATGTATGGTGGTGGCTTTGCCACGGTGCCGGCTTACTTGGCTGACTTGTTTGGTACACAAATGGTGGGTGCGATTCATGGCCGCTTACTGACTGCTTGGGCGACAGCAGGTATCTTGGGTCCAGTCGTTGTGAACTACATGCGTGACTACCAACTCAGTTTGGGCATTCCACGCGAACAGGTCTACAACCAAACCATGTACATCTTGGTAGGCATGTTGGTCATTGGCCTGATTTGCAACTTGTTGGTCAAGCCTGTGGACGATAAGTACTTCATGAGCGATGCCGAGTTGGCCCACGAGAAAAAGCTGGCACAAGAGCGTGCCGCCGCCACCGAAGTAGGTGCCAGCGATGCAGCCTTCCACAAAAACAAAGCCGCATTGGTTTGGTTTGCGTGGGCTGCTGTGGGCCTACCATTGGCGTGGGGTGTTTACCGCACAGGCTTGAGTGTGGGTAAGTTCTTTAATTAATCTTTGAAACCAACAAGCATCCGTGCGGTTGTTGTGCTGCACGGATGTTTTGCTTCTGCACCATGAACCATTCAGCCTCAAAACCTTCAGTACCCAGCGTTGTCGTTGCCACGGTGGACCAAATGCGCGAGTCGATTCGTCGCAAAGGCCAGCTCAAGGGTCGACAAGCAGATGACGCGTCTTTGCAAGAAGTGCGTGCCCTGATTGGCGATGCGCCACATCGACGCGACTTGTTGATTGAGCATTTGCACCAACTCAACGACGCCTATCGCTGCTTGCACGACCGCCACCTGGTGGCCTTGGCCAAAGAGATGAAGCTGCCCATGGCCGAGGTGTTTGAGGTCGCCACCTTCTACCACCACTTTGAAGTGGTGCGTGGCGATGACGCCGTCCCTGGCTTGACCGTGCGCGTGTGCGATGGCCTCAGCTGTGAGCTGGCAGGTGCCAAACAGTTGATGGAGAAGCTACCCGCCTTGCTAGGCCGCGCTGATGTGCGCGTGATTTCTGCCCCCTGCGTGGGCCGATGCGAACAAGCGCCCGTTGCTGTGGTGCATCAAAACCCCGTGACTCACGCCACACCTGAGTTGGTGGCCGAGGCTGTAGCACTGAAGCAAACACACCAAGCCATGACGGAGCATGTGGGCTTGGATGAGTATGTGGCCGATGGCGGCTACCGCTTGGTGGCCGATTTGCATGCAGGCAAAGCCGATGCAGAGCAAGTACTCAAAGCCATGGAAGACTCAGGCTTGCGTGGCTTGGGCGGTGCAGGTTTCCCAGCAGGGCGTAAATGGCGCATCGTGCGCGAGCAACCCTCACCGCGTTTGATGGCCGTCAACATTGACGAAGGCGAGCCCGGCACCTTCAAAGACCGCACCTACCTCGAGCGTGACCCGCATCGCTTTTTAGAAGGCCTGCTGGTCGCCGCCCATGTGGTGGGCATTGATGCGGTCTACATTTATTTGCGCGACGAGTACCACGGTTGCCGTGAGCTGCTGACGCAAGAGTTGGCAAGTTTGCAAGCCAACCCACCTTGCCCACTGCCGCTCATTGAATTGCGCCGTGGTGCGGGCGCCTATATCTGCGGCGAAGAGTCCGCGATGATTGAAAGCATCGAGGGCAAACGCGGCGAGCCCCGCATGCGCCCGCCCTACATTGCACAAGTGGGTTTGTTTGGCAGACCCACACTCGAACACAATTTTGAAACGCTGTATTGGGTGCGCGACATTGTGCAAAAAGGTGCCGACTGGTTCAGTGGCTTTGGACGGCATGGTCGCAAAGGCTTGCGCAGCTTCAGCGTGAGCGGTCGCGTGAAGCAGCCGGGCGTCAAGCTAGCGCCGGCGGGCATCACCATTCAAGAGCTGATTGACGAGTATTGCGGTGGCATGCTCGAAGGCCATCAGCTCTATGCGTATTTGCCAGGCGGCGCATCGGGTGGCATCTTGCCCGCGCGCATGAACGACATTCCTTTGGACTTTGACACCCTGCAAGCGTACGGTTGCTTCATCGGTTCAGCGGCGGTGATTGTGTTGAGCCAACACGACTCAGCGCGCGACGCGGCCATCAACATGATGAACTTCTTCGCGCACGAAAGCTGCGGCCAATGCACGCCGTGCCGTGTGGGCACAGCCAAAGCCGCGCAGCTCATGCAAGCCAAGGTGTGGGACAACGCCACCTTGGAAGACTTGAATCAAGTCATGACCGATGCTTCGATTTGTGGTTTGGGCCAAGCCGCACCTAACCCCGTGCGCTGCGTGCAAACCTATTTCCCAGAGGAGATCGTTTAAATGAACGCCCCGACCAAACCCGCTGACCTGATGCCGCGCACGGTCGAATTCAAACTCGACCAGCAAACCATTCACGCCTACGAGGGCGAAACCATTTTGAAGGCCGCCCAGCGCCACGGCGTCGACATTCCCCACCTTTGTTACACAGACGGTCTGCGCCCTGACGGCAACTGCCGCGCCTGCGTGGTCGAGATCAATGGCGAGCGCACCTTGGCGCCGAGCTGCTGCCGCACAGCAACGGCAGGCTTGGAAGTGTTGGTGAGCGACCGTGCATTCAAGAGCCAGAAGATGGTGTTGGAGATGTTGCTGTCGGACATGCCTGATGCGGGCTACAAGTGGACGGATGCGGGTGAGCTTGGGCAGCACGGTGAGCTGAGTGACTGGGCCTCGCGTATGGATGTGCGCGTGCGCCCTGAGTTGCACGCACTGCGGCGCGAGCAACCTGCGTGCGATGTGTCGCACCCTGCGATGGCGGTGAACCTCGATGCGTGTATCCAGTGCAACCGTTGCGTGCGTGCCTGTCGCGAAGAACAGGTGAACGATGTGATTGGCTATGCCAACCGCGGGGCGCACAGCCAAATCGTGTTTGATTTGAATGACGACATGGGCAACAGCTCGTGTGTGGCGTGTGGCGAGTGTGTGCAAGCTTGCCCCACGGGTGCATTGATGCCGAAGACGCACATCGGCTCACAAGTGGTGGACAAAAAAGTCGACTCGGTTTGCCCATTCTGCGGCGTGGGTTGCTTGCTGACCTACAACGTCAAAGACAACACCATCGTGAGCGTGGATGGCCGCGATGGCCCCGCCAACCACAACCGCTTGTGTGTGAAAGGTCGCTTCGGTTTCGACTACATCCACAACCCTCAGCGCTTAACCATGCCGCTGATCCGCAAGCCGGGTGTGCCCAAAGATCCAGAAGCGATTGACCAACTCAACCGTGATGCGGCTGATTGGTCGGATGTGTTTCGCGAAGCGACATGGGAAGAAGCTCTGGCCTTGGCTGGCGGCAAGCTCAAAGACTTGCGTGACACGCATGGCAAAAAAGCCTTGGCTGGTTTTGGTTCGGCCAAAGGCAGCAACGAAGAAGCGTATTTGTTCCAGAAGTTGGTGCGCACCGGCTTTGGCTCCAACAACGTCGACCACTGCACACGCTTGTGCCACGCCTCCAGCGTGGCTGCGTTGTTAGAGGGCGTGGGCTCTGCGGCAGTGAGCAACCAAGTCAACGATGTGGAACATGCGGGCCTGATTTTTGTCATCGGCTCCAATCCCACAACGAACCATCCCGTCGCCGCCACATGGATGAAGAATGCCGCCAAGCGCGGCGCCAAAATTGTGTTGGCCGATCCGCGTATCACCGACATCGGTAAGCACGCGTGGCGCACCTTGCAGTTCAAGCCTGACACCGATGTCGCCATGCTCAACGCACTCATTCACACCGTGATTGAAGAAGGCTTGGTGGATGAGGACTTCATTCGCAACCGGGTCAACAACTACGAGGCCTTGAAAGAAAACGTCAAAGGCTACAGCCCCGAGGCGATGGCCCCCATTTGTGGCATCCCTGCTGAGACGCTGCGCGAAGTGGCCCGTGAATTCGCCACCTCCAAAGCTTCGATGGTCCTGTGGGGCATGGGCGTGAGTCAGCACGTCCACGGCACAGACAACGCGCGTTGCTTGATTGCGTTGGTCACGGTGACAGGGCAAATCGGCAAGCCCGGTTCAGGCTTGCACCCACTGCGTGGCCAAAACAACGTGCAGGGCGCGAGCGATGCGGGTTTGATTCCCATGATGTACCCCAACTACCAACGCGTCACCAACAAGGCGGCGCACGATTGGTTTGAAAAGTTTTGGGACACCCCGCTGGATGACAAGCCCGGCTACACGGTGGTGGAAATCATGGGCAAGATCTTGGCGGACGATGCCGATCCACACAAGATTCGTGGCATGTACATCATGGGCGAAAACCCCGCGATGAGTGACCCTGATTTGAACCATGCACGCCACTCTCTGGCCACCTTAGAGCACTTGGTGGTTCAAGATATTTTCATGACCGAAACCGCGTGGCTGGCTGACGTGGTGTTGCCCGCGACGGCTTGGCCTGAAAAGACGGGGACGGTGAGCAACACCGACCGCATGGTGCAGTTGGGCAAGCAAGCGATTGATCCACCGGGGCAAGCCAAAGCCGATTTGTGGATCATTCAGCAAATTGCCAAAGGCCTGGGTTTGCACTGGCACTACCCGGGCGAGCACCACGGCGTCGCTGAGGTGTATGAAGAAATGCGTCAAGCCATGCATGCCGCCATCAGTGGCATCACGTGGGATCGGTTGCAGCGCGAATCGAGCGTGACCTACCCTTGCTTGAGCGAGGAAGATCCGGGCGCTCCAACAGTCTTCATCCACCACTTTGATACGGATGATGGCCGTGTGCATTTGGTTCCCGCAGACATCATTCCTGCCAATGAACGTCCCGACAGCGACTACCCCTTTGTGTTGATCACGGGCCGTCAACTTGAGCATTGGCACACAGGCAGCATGACGCGTCGCGCGACGGTGCTTGATGCCATTGAACCGACGGCCACGGCGTCCATGTGCGGCGCAGACATGCTGCGCTTGAAGGTGGGTTTGGGTGACGTGATCACCATTGCCTCACGTCGCGGGCATGTGACGCTGCGTGTGCGTCGCGATGACGGCACACCGCAAGGCGCGGTGTTTGTGCCGTTTGCGTACTACGAAGCGGCTGCCAATTTGATGACCAATGCCGCGTTAGACCCGTTCGGGAAAATCCCCGAATTCAAGTATTGCGCGGTGGCCATTCATGCGGGCGGTGAGTTGTCGCTCAACGCAGGGTTTGGCGTGAACGCTTGATGCGCCTTGAGCCAGCTTAATGCGCCATAGACCAGCTTAGTGCGTCACTACGGTGATCTTTTTCGCTGCTGCGCGTGCGCGTTCCAAGGCGTTAGGGCCTTTGGCCAAAGCCACCGCCATGCGTCGGTAAGGGCGCGTGGTGGGCTTGCCAAAAATGCGCACGTCAGTGCCGGGTTCGCTCATGGCTTCGGCCACACCGGTGAAGGTGGGGGACACACCATCTTTGGTGGCCAACACCACGGCGCTGGCGCCTTCGACGGTGTCGATGTTGGGGATAGGCAGGCCAAGAATGGCGCGTGCGTGCAAATCAAACTCGCTCAAGTTTTGGCTGATGAGCGTGACCATGCCGGTGTCGTGCGGGCGAGGGCTCAACTCGCTGAAGATGACCTCGTCCTGGGTCACAAAGAACTCCACACCAAACAAGCCAGCACCTCCTAGGTCGGACGTGACCTTCTCGGCCATCTGTTCGGCGGCCTTTAAATACGCGGGCTTCATGGGCTGAGGTTGCCAGCTGTATTGGTAGTCGCCGCGTTCTTGCACGTGGCCGATTGGTTGGCAAAACACGGTTGTGCCGTTGCGTTGGCGAATCGTGAGCAGCGTGATTTCGAAGTCAAAGTTGATGAACTCTTCCACGATCACTTTTTGGCGGTCGCCACGCATGCCTTGGCAGGCGTAGTCCCAGCTGGTTTGAATGTCGGCCTCAGTTTTTGCCACGCTTTGGCCTTTGCCTGACGAGCTCATCACGGGTTTGATGACGACCGGAAACCCAATCGCTTTGGCTTGGCTGAGCAACTCTGCGGTTGATTCGGCGTAGCTGAACTTGGCGGTCCGCACGCCTAGACCCACCGCCACATCACGGATGCGGTCGCGGTTCATGGTCAGGTTGGCAGCGCGGGCGCTGGGGATGACCTCAAAGCCTTCTTTCTCCACCTCCAGCAATACCTCGGTGCGGATGGCTTCGATCTCAGGCACGATGAGGTCGGGCTGGTGTTGGGCGATGGCGGTTCTGAGGGCCGTTTCGTCCAGCATGCTGAACACGCAGCACTCGTCGGCCACTTGCATGGCGGGCGCGCCTGCATAGCTGTCGCAGGCAACCACGTAGCAGCCCAAGCGTTTGGCGCTGATGACGAATTCTTTACCAAGTTCACCGGAACCTAAGAGGAGGATTTTTTTCATAATTTGCCCATCCAAGTGTTGAATGACACGTATTTTC
>CAIODK010000323.1 GCA_903856995.1 uncultured Burkholderiales bacterium | reverse complement strand
TGCGGCTCTACAACTTGGGCCGTTACACGATCCAAAGCCTCAAAACGACCGATATCGACGAGGCCAAGGTTTTTGCGACCCAGATATTTCGCAGCCTAGAGGCGTCAGGCATCTATGTGCCCAAAGCGAGCAAAGATGTCATTTCAGAGGCCAGCAACCAGCAGTTGCTGCACGATCTGATTGAGGACGTGTTGCGGGCAGAGCTAGAGAAGGTGAGCCGCGATGAGATCAAACACGCGTCCTACGTGATGGCAAAAATAAGGCTTGAGGGTTTGATTTTTGATTTCTTCAAGTCCCACTCTTTGAACAGAATCAATGCACAGGTTTTGACGGAGTTCCTCACCTTTCTGACAGCCAAGAAGCTGGCGGCCTCGACGATGCAGGGCTATATCGCGCACACGCGCAAGCTGTTGCAGTTGATGTGTCGGCGAAACATCATCCAGGCGGTGCCTAGCTTCCCCTCACTCAAGGCGCAACCCAACTCGAGGGGGGCGTTCACGGCGACCGAGTATCAGGCGATTTTGCGCAGATCAAAGCAGCTACGAACCGTGAAATTCACCGACTGGGGCGAGGGGAACAAGGCTTGGATCAAGCGTGATTACCACCAAATGCCGCGAGAAATGAATTGGCTGATCCGCTTCATGGTCTATACCTTTGTGAGGCCTGGCGATATCCGTCAAATCAAGAACAAACATATTGAAGTCATTCAGGGGGCCTACAACTATGTGCGTCTGAACTTGCCAGAGGTCAAGCGCCATAAGGCGGCAACGGTCAGCCTTGCGCCGGCTGTCAATATCTACAAGCAGTTGTTGGCTTACCAAAAGTCGCGCGGCTATGGCGAGCCCAATGATTATGTTTTTTTCCCAGAAGAGCTCAATCGCCGCTTGGTGCTGGATATTTCGGGTTGGTCTTTTAACTGGATTTTGAAAGATCTGGGCATCAAAGCGGGCCCGCATGGGACGGATCGAACGCTGTATAGCCTTCGGCACACGGCGATCACGTTTCGCTTGATTTATGGCGGCAATATTGATTTATTGACGCTGGCACGCAACGCCAGAACGTCGGTGGAGATGATTGATAAGTTTTATGCCAGCACGCTCTCGGCCGAAATGAACATCGCCTTGCTGCATGGCAAGCGACGGTAGGACGCGCGCCGCCATTGCGGGTGTCAGAGCGGCTCGTCCTGAGCCAAGTTGCTCAAGATCGCGAGCAACACGCGGCGCGTGGTTTGTATGTCTGAGGCGCTGAGGCCTTGGGTGCTGACCTGATTGGTGTCTTCGGCCAAAGGGACCAATTTTTTCTTGAGTGCGCGACCAAGGGGGGTCAGGTGCACATACATGTTTTTCTTGTTGTCGGGCAGTTGACGGCGCTCGATGTAGCCCAGCGCCTCCATGTTTTTCATGGCGGCGAAGGTGGAGGGTTCCATCACGCCTGCGCGGTCGCTGAGTTGGCGCTGGGTGAGTCCGTCGGTCTCCCACAAGATGCGTAGAAACGTCCAGTGTCCAAAGGGCACGCCGTGGTCGGCGAGTCGCAGTTGCAGCGCGCGCGTGTAGGCGCGGCCAGCATCGCGCACCAAATGGGCGAGCCGGTCGTTGGGCACGGCCTCTTGCCAATGGCGCAAGAGTTGGCGTGTGGCATCGGCTTTGATTTTTTTCATTCAGTGCTCAGCGGGTACTTGGTGAGGCGGGATGCACATGTGGCCTTGCCGCGCTGAGGCCAAAATCGCCAAGCTCACGGCGGTGGTGGCCCTTGCCCATGCGCCGCTGTGCAACACGGGGTGGCCGTGGCGGATGGCGTTGTAAAACTCATCGACCACTTCGCTGCGTGGCAACACGGGTGGGGCTAGGGCATCTAGGGTCACGTCCGAGTGGCCATCAATCCAAACGCCTTGCGGGGTGGGGCGCAGGTCGGCATGGTCGCAGCTGACGATGAGTGGGCCAAAGTGTTGGTGGTGAACGACGGGAGATGGCGGTGTGGGGCCTGTCCATTGCGCAGCACCGTAGTTGCGCGCGGCTTTGAGTGCGGTTTCTTCGGTGGGCGTCGTGGCTTGGGCCAAGCGTCGGCGGGCGGAGCCATGGTCTGCCCAGTTTTTGGTTTGGCCCAATTCACCGATGCCGTCCATCCAGCGGTCGCTGTCGAAGTGGCCGTAGCCGCTGTAGCTCAGGCTGGCAAACGCACCGCTTGCGAAGCCCAGCAGCGCGCTGTATGCACCTTCGGTGGGGCGGGCGGCGTCCCAGGCGCCGGTGTGGGCCATGACGCTGGTAACCATGCCACCGCCGAGCAGGCGCACGATGTCGATTTGGTGGGCTGCTTGGCTAAATATGACGCCACCACCGGCTTGTGTGTCCAGCTCTTCGGGGCGGCGGGGGCGGTACAAAAAGTCGGTGTAGTTGAGCGCATGGATCATGCGCACTGCACCAAATGCGCCGCTTTGAATGAGCTGTCGCGTTTTCAGAATCGGGGCGTTGAAGCTGTGGCTGTGCCCCACCATCAACACCACGCCAGCGCGGGTGGTGGCATCGATCATGTGGGTGCATTCATCCAGCGTGAGGGCCATGGGTTTTTCCACCATCACGTGTTTGCCGTGTGCCGCCGCCATGGCCACTTGCGCTGCATGCAAAGGGTGAGGTGTGGCGATGTAGATGGCCTGCACGTTGGGGTTGGCGCACAGGGCCTCAAAGCTGGCATCACAGCGCACCCCAAAGTCGCGTTCAAATTGCGCGCAGGCCAATGGCTGCGGGTCAAAGGCGGCCACGAGCTGAAGGCGCGGGTCGTTGGCCAAGGTGGGCAGCATCAAGGTGAAGGCGCGCCCCAAGCCCGCGATGCCTAGGCGCAGGGGAGTGGCGTTCATAACGCAAGCACCAGTTCGGCGGACTTGGCGCGAGACACGCACACCATGATGTGGTGCGCGTGCTCATCAGGGCGCAACACCAAGTCGCGGTGCTCGGCGTCGCCAGCCATCAGGCCGGTGCGACAGGAGCCACAGGTGCCGCTCTCGCAAGAGCTGGGCACCACATGGCCGCAGGCGCGCAAGGCATCCAAGATGCTTTGGTGAGCGCCGACTGTCACGCGCGTGCCCGAGGTGTGCAGCACCACATCAAACGCTTGGTTGTCTGTGAAGCCACTTTGCGCGGCACCAAAGCTCTCGAAGTGAATCCGCTCGGTGGGCCAGTGCCCCGTCATGTCGCGCACGCTGTCCATCAAGCCTTGGGGGCCACAGCAGTACACATGGGCGCTGCTGGGGCGCTCGAAGATGGGCCACAGGTCGAGTGCTTGTGCGGGGTCGCCATGGTCGTGGTGGATCTTCACATGGGCAGCAAGTTCGGGCGTGGTCAGTACGTCGAGGAAGGCGGTGTCGCTTGCTTCGCGCGTGCAGTAGTAGAGCTTGAAATCGGTGCGGCCTTGGCTGAGCAAGTGCCGCACCATGGACAAGATAGGCGTGATGCCAATGCCGCCCGCGACAAAGATAGAGGACGGCGCGGTTTCGGTGAGCGCAAACAAATTGGCCCAAGGCAAGGTGGGCAGCAAGTCGCCGAGTTGCACTGTGTCAACCATGCTTTGCGAGCCACCGCGACCTTTGGCGTCGCGCTTGACGGCGATTTGCCATGTTGCCGTGTGCGCAGGTTCGCCGCACAGCGAGTAGCTGCGCCGAACACCGCTGGGTGTTTGCACGGTGATGTGCGCACCTGCCGTGAATACCGGCAGGGGATGGCCTTGCGGATGGGCCAGCTCAAACAGTGTGATGTCTGTGGCAAGCGATTGCTTGCGTGTGACGCGCAGGGGGGTGAAGGTTTCGCTCATAGTCGCGTTGTGCTTTGTGTGACAGGGCTTGTGTTGACATAGATCAACAAATTGAATAATCTTAGTCACCTAATTATTATTTAGCAAGCCAACCAGGGACAAATATGTTGACACCCGAAGAAAACGATGTCTTGTGTCGCGTAGAAGGGCAAGCCCCGATGGGGCAGCTGATGCGTCGCCATTGGCAGGCCATTTGTTTGCTGGAGGAGGTGACGGAGCCCGATGGCAAACCCATCCGTGCGCGCGTGTTGGGTGAAGATTTGGTGGTGTTCCGCGACACCGAAGGCCGCGTGGGGGTGATGGATGAATATTGCCCGCACCGCCGCGCGTCTCTGGTGTATGGCCGTAACGAGAACTGTGGCTTGCGATGCCTGTATCACGGCTGGAAGATGGACGTGGCTGGCAACGTGGTGGAGATGAGCTCCGAGCCCGCGGTCAGTGGCATGGCCGCAAAGGTCAAGCACACGGCGTATCCGACGCAAGAGTGGGGTGGTTTTGTCTGGGCCTATATGGGGCCTGCGGAGACGATGAGCGAATTCACGCCGCCGCCCTGGGCGCCCACCCAAGATGTGCGGGTGTCGATTGCCAAAATCATCATCCCGTGCAACTGGGCGCAAATCTTGGAGGGTCAAATTGATTCGGCCCACAGCTCCAGCCTGCACTCGTCAGACATGGTGCCCGCCCGCGTGGATGGTGCGAAGGCGACCGATACCCAATGGTTGCGTCCATCGACCGACAAAGCCCCTCGCATGCAAACCCAACGCGACACCTACGGTTTTCGCTATGCGGCGATTCGTCGCCCCATTCACAATGCGGCGTCCCACGACTATGTGCGCTCAACGGTGTTTGTCGCTCCCGCCTCCGCGTTGATACCGCCCAACAATTTGTACAACGTGGCCAACATCAACACCGCCATCGATGACACGCACACCGCGTTTCACTTCATTGCGTGGGGCGATCCGGTCACCACACCTGAAACGGCAACGTGGCGCCAGTTCTTGGGCGCACAAGTGGGTGTGGATGTGGATGTGCAGTTCAAACCAATGCGCAACGTGGCGAACGATTTCATGCAAGACCGCCAAGCGATGAAGGCGGGTAACTTCACTGGTATCTCAGGCATCCCGAACCAAGACATGGCGATGTGGGTAACGATGGGGCCGATTGCCGACCGTACCCACGACCGCTTGGGGGCGAGTGATTTGGCGATTGTTGAGTTCCGCCGCCAGATGGTGGAGGCGGTGCAAAGTTTCATGCGCGGTGAGCCGCCCATTGGGGTTGGCCCGCTGCGCATTCCGAGCGCGATGTGTTCCTATCAAGCGATCGTCCCCAAAGAGGTGGATTGGCGCGACTACACAGCCACACCCGTTTAACAAAAATCAGGAGAAAACCATGAATTCAAACCATGAGCAACGTCCACATCAACGCCGTCGTTGGCTGCAAAGTGTTGCCGCGTTAGGGCTGTGTGCGACGGTGGGGTCTGCGGCATGGGCGCAGGGATATCCGAACCGTGCCATCAAATTCATCGTGCCGTATTCGGCCGGTGGTTTGCCCGACACTGTGGCGCGTATTTATGCGCAGCGTTTGGGGGAGCGTTTGGGGCAATCGGTGGTGGTGGATAACAAGCCCGGTGCCAATGGCGTGGTGGCGGCGCAAGCCATGGCAACTTCACCCAAAGATGGCTACACGTTTTTGGTGACCGATGGCTCCATGTTTTCCATCAACCCATCGCTCTACAAAACCATCAGCTACGACTACAAGCGCGACTTTGTGCCCGTGTCTTTGGCGGCGCGTGCGCCCTTGTATTTGGCGGTTCATCCCTCTATACCGGCCAACAACATGCGTGAGTTGATCGCTTTGGCCAAGAGCAAGCCCGGCATCTTGACGTATGGTTCCTCCGGCATTGGCAGCACGCACCACCTCAGCATGGAGGCGTTCAAGGCCGCGCTGTCGCTAGACATCACGCACATCCCATTCAAAGGAACCGGTCAATCGGTGCCCGCCTTGATTGGGGGGCAAGTCGACATGTTGTTCTCAGCGTTGCCGTCGCTGTCGGGGTTTGTGAAGGGCGGTCAAGTGCGTTTGATTGCCAGCAATGCAGGCAAGCGCTCTACCCAAGAGCCGAACGTGCCGACGATTTCCGAGGTGATCCCCGGTTTTGATTTCGCGCCCATCGTGGGTGTGCTGGCGTCTACAGGAACGCCGCAGGCGGCGATGGACCGCATCAGTGCTGAAATGACGTTTGTCGCCAAGCAGGCGGAGACGATTCAAATCTTGAGCAATGCGGGGATTGAGGCCATTGGTGGCAGCGGCAACGAGTATGCGCGTGCCATCGCCGATGAAAATGAACGCTTGGGCAAAGCCGTGCACGCCGCAGGCATCAAGCAGCAGGAGTAAGACGTGAGTCGATTGAAATTAAGCTTTGCATGTTGGAACTACGACCGCACCCGCGCCTTGATGGACGGCACGGTGCCTGTGGATGGCATTGACCTGAACTATTTGAATTTGCCAGTGGAAGAAACGTTCTTTCGCATGGCGCGTTTCCAAGAGTTTGATGTGGCTGAAATGTCGCTGTCGTCTTACTGCGTGACGCTCTCAAAACCAGAACGTCCGTTTGTGGCGCTACCGATTTTCCCGTCACGTTTCTTTCGCCATTCATGCATCTATGTGAACGCGAACAGCGGGATTCACGAGCCTAAGGATTTGATTGGCAAACGCATTGCCAG
>CAIODK010000322.1 GCA_903856995.1 uncultured Burkholderiales bacterium | reverse complement strand
GCATCTTCATAGGCCTCGGAAAATTTGGGCCACAGTTGGCGGTCTTCAAAGTCAGAGGGTTGCAGTTTCCAATGTTTGTGCGGATCGTCTAATCGAGCTTGCAAACGTTTCTTTTGCTCTGCTTTGGAGATATGCAAATAGCACTTGACGGTGGTGATGCCTGCCTCGTGTAAGAGGGACTCAAAGTTTTTGATGTCTTCGTATCGTTTTTCGCAGGTGTCTTTTTTCACCCAACCGCGCACACGGGTGACCAACACGTCTTCGTAATGGCTGCGGTTGAAGATCACCATCTCACCGAGCGCCGGTGTCTTTTGGTGGATGCGCCACAAGAAGTCGTGGTTCTTTTCTAAATCGCTGGGTGCACCAAATGCCTCGGCGCGGACACCCAAGGGGCTGATATGGGTGAACACACTTCGAATCACACCGTCTTTGCCCGCCGTGTCCATGCCTTGAAGCACCAGCAACAAACCCTTGCTTTTACCTGCGTGCAAAGTCCCTTGTAGCTTGTTCAGCTTGTCACCCAGCTTGTTCAGGCTGATGTGCCACTCATCCTCTGAGGGCAGGTTTTTGTGTTCGGGTAGCGAGTCAATGTCGTGAAGCTTGAAGCTGCTCTTCGGTTTGACACGCCATTGGGAAAAGTCTTTGTGTTCCATGTGTCGAGTGTATGCACAATGATTTGTGACTTTTCTAAAATAAATAGGACAAGGCATGCGTCTTGCATTGAAAGCCCCATATGAAATCAATCGCCATCATCGGCGGCGGTATCACCGGTGTCACCACCGCGTATGCCTTGGCCAAACGCGGCTTTGCCGTGACCTTGTTTGAGCGTCACCGCTACGCCGCCATGGAAACCTCTTTTGCCAACGGGGGCCAGCTCTCCGCCTCCAACGCTGAGGTCTGGACGCATTGGTCCACCCTCCTCAAAGGCCTGAAGTGGATGCTCAAAAGCGATGCACCGTTGTTGGTCAACCCCGCACCAACGTGGCACAAATTGTCTTGGTTTGCCGAGTTCATCGCCGCCATGCCTCATTACGAACGCAACACGGTCGAGACGGCACGCCTTGCCGTGGCCGCGCGCCAGCACCTATTTGCATGGGCGTCTGAAGAGGGCATTGACTTTGACCTCAAGAAGAAAGGCATCTTGCACATCTACCGCGACAAAAAGGGTTTTGACCATGCTGGCCGTGTGTCGCACATGCTTGCCAAAGGCGGCTTGCCTCGCCATGCCGTCACACCTGCTGAGATGAAAACCATTGAACCCACCTTGGCCGGCACCTACTACGGTGGCTACTTCACCGAGAGCGATTCAACAGGCGACATTCACAAGTTCACCCACGGTTTGTCGTTGGCAGCAGAGCGTTTGGGCGTGCACACTTTGTACGAGCAAGACGTGACCCATGTCAGCAGCAATGGCCAGCAAGCCGTCATCACCGTGGGCGAGGGCGCGACACAAACGCTGCACACCTTTGATGGTGTGGTGGTCTGTGCCGGCGTGGCCAGCCGCAGCTTTGCGGCGCAGCTGGGCGACCGCGTCAACATTTATCCCGTCAAAGGCTACTCCATCACCGTCAACTTGCTGGATGCAGCCAGCCAAGCAGGCGCGCCCAACGTGAGTTTGCTTGACGATGAAACCAAGCTCGTCACCAGCCGCCTTGGCGTGGACCGTTTCCGCGTCGCGGGCACGGCTGAGTTCAACGGCATCGACCGCGACATTCGTAACGACCGTATTCAACCGCTGATCAAGTGGGTTGAGCAATGCTTCCCGCACATCAACACCCGCTCGGTCGTGCCATGGGCCGGTCTTCGCCCCATGATGCCCAACATGATGCCGCGCGTCGGTCGAGGCAACGCGGCCAACGTGTTCTACAACACAGGTCATGGGCACTTGGGCTGGACGCTGTCTGCTGTCACCGCCGACATGATCGGCAACGTGGTGGCTGGCACTGCCTAGGGCGTGTGATTGGTGAGGCACTTGGCTTGGCGACAGAAGGTGTATACACTTCAGGCACCTGTCGCAGCGGAGCAGGGCAGCCTTTGCCTTTGTTCGCGACCCTCATGTCATTCACAGCGCCCGCAGTGGTGGATGGCAACTTTGTACCAAGTGACTGAGGTCTCGACATGGACGCATATTTCTTAGACTGGGCCAACCTGCTTTTGCGTTGGGTGCACGTCATCACCGCCATCGCGTGGATTGGGTCTTCGTTTTACTTTGTCTTCTTAGACAACAACCTCATCAAACCCAACTCACCTGACCTGCTGGAAAAAGGTGTGGACGGTGCCATGTGGGCGGTGCACGGCGGCGGTTTTTACAACCCGCAAAAGTACATGGTGGCGCCAAAGAAGATCCACACCAAGCTGCACTGGTTCTATTGGGAAAGCTATTCCACGTGGCTCACAGGTTTTGGCCTGTTCACCGTGCTGTACCTGTGGAACGCGGGTACGTTCTTGATTGACAAATCACTCATGGATTGGTCGCCCACAGCGGCCATTACGGCGGCGCTGAGCTTTTTGGTGGCCTTCTGGTTGATCTACGACGCGGTGTGCCGCGTGTTTGGCTTTCGTCCCAACGGCGAGCGCATCGTGGCGCTCACCATGATCGTGGTGGTCGCTTTTGCGGCATGGCTGTCGTGCCAGTTGTTTGCTGGCCGCGCGGCCTTCCTTCTGGTGGGCGCCATGATTGCCACGGCGATGAGTGCCAATGTGTTCTTCTGGATCATCCCCGGCCAACGCAAAGTGGTGGCTGCCATGACCTCCGGCGTGGCCATGGACCCCAAAGAACTGGCCACGCACGGCAAGCGCGGCAAGCAACGCAGCGTGCACAACACGTACTTCACGCTGCCTGTCATCTTTGCGATGCTGAGCAACCACTACAGCTTCCTCTACACCTACGACAACAACTGGGTCATCTTGGTGATGATGATGTTGGCGGGCGCCTTGATTCGCCAGTTCTTCGTGCAACGTCACGGCTACCACTTGGGCCGCGCCAAGAACCCACTGCCGTTTGCCATTGCCGGTGTTGTGCTGTTGCTCAGCGTCATCGTGTGGATGCGCCCCGCGCCCACGACCGCCCCTGCAGCCAGCACAGCCCCCGTCACCTTTCTAGAAGTGAACCAAGTATTCGTTCAGCGCTGCTACATGTGCCATGGCGAACAAGTGCAAATGAAAAACGTCCGATTGGACACACCCGAAGGCATCAAGCTACACGCCTTGGGCATCTATCAGCAAGCGGTGGTGACCAAGCAAATGCCCATGAACAACGCCACGGGCATCACCGAGGCTGAACGTACGCTCATCAAGCGCTGGTACGAAGCTGGAGCCGCGCTGAGATAATCAGCAGCTATGAAATTACGTCTGACGCTGGCCCTAGTTGGCGCCATGTTTGGTGCGCTGGCCCACGCGGGTGACGTGATGGTGGCCGTGGCCGCCAACTTCACCGCTCCCATGCAAAAAATCGCCCAAGCGTTTGAGCAAGACACAGGGCACAAAGCGCACTTGGCCTTTGGCGCAACG